>JALYXE010000134.1 GCA_030947265.1 Acidobacteriota bacterium | reverse complement strand
GCTTTCAGCTATGTTTCCCAACCTGCCAGAGGCCGTGGCCGCTTCGTATAATGGCGGCGAAGATAATGTGGCTCGCTGGGCGACACGCGCGAAACAAAAAGACGCGGGCGTTTTCACCTCGGAGGTCGGCTTCGATGAAACAAAGGCTTATGTGCAAAAAGTAATGAACAACTACCGCGTTTACCGGCAACTTTATACGGCCGATCTTGTGCGCAGGTAGTGTTTAGCTCGGCCTCTAGAGATGAAGTTCCGACATCTGCCGCTGATCGCTGCCTACCTTTTCGACTTTTCAGGGCTCAGGACTGAATCGTCGGTCTTCAAAACCCGTGGCTTCTTCCCTTCTTCGCAGGCGATCCGGCCGGACATAATTCCGGGGCAAAATTCCCAGCCGAACAAGCGCCGGGTAGTATTCATATCGAATCATTACTTCCGCGGTCGGCCGCGATTCAAGCTCGAGATTGATCCAGCGAACGTCATTACGAACCGAGCGTCCTATCCCGGTCGCCGCATAGTCATCATCGGGCACTGGCGCCATCTGGCCTTGTCGCTCCACTGAAGATTCGTCTGCCCTGGCACCGGAAGCGGATGATTTATTGTCGCGTGCCCTGTCTTCTTCATGAAGTGGACGCACACCAGGTGGAGGTATAACCGGAACCACCATTGGCCGCCGCTCGCGGAAGAACACGGCTGAAATTACACCGAGGTTGGAAGTTTGCCCAAGCTTCGCACCGTACGAGTCACGCTCAGATGTAAAATAGAATCGACGCGCCCGTTCAGAACTCATCTGCCAACCTGTTATATTGATCGTTCCGTATGGTTCGATTACCCACTTGCTGGCGTTCCACGCCGTTGTTCTTCGCGCGTCTATCGTGTTAAGGCCATCGACCGACAAGGCAACGGCTACACGAAAAGGAAGCGGGTTTCTAATTCTCACTTCATATTCAGCGCCTTCTATCGCTTCAACATAGCTCTTACCGCGGGCGTAATACTCGCCCAGAGGGCTCCCATCAACCAAAATTTGCACGTCGAATGCTTGATTAGGCACTACGGGTTCAGCCCGACCTAAGATTTCAGATCCAGCGATGTCCGCCTCAGTCCGGGAGTGCGAAAATATAGATGCGCCACCCACAATTAGCACTACTGCTGCGAAGCAAACTATTACCACCGTTCTCTTCATGATGCTCTCCTCCTGTCAAAGTTACCGACTGAGCCGTAGGAAGAACGGTTTGATTGGAGAGTTCTTGCAGACCTCGCGGATACGCCGATTAATCTCGTGGATTTGCTAACTCATGGCCAGGTGGCAGAAAAACCGCCTATCGCTGCCTGGCTACGAGCTGACAAGTGCGGTTTGAATGTTGAGTAAAAAAGGGATGGAGGCTACAATTACGCGCCTTTTATTTTCGGTTATTGATCTCGAATCGATTCTGATGGGAGGGCTGCCAGGACTACATATGGAATACGTACTGACCGCGACCAAGACCGAGGCTCGTGCAGGTTCATATTATGACAAGATTGCGGCATTTTATGATCTGACTTTTAAGCTAAATGGCTACGGTCGATCACTCGACCAGTATTTTGCAAATCATCCGCTTCCGGTTTCTCGGGGCGCAAATATACTGGACGCAGGGTGCGGCACTGGTTTGCTCACCTTGGCGTTGCTGCGCACATTGTGCTTTCCAGTCAACATCACGGCACTCGATCTTTCTGCAACCTCGATCACCGCCGCCAGAAAAGCAGTTTCCGACAGTCCGGGCCGAACACGCGACGTCAGCTTCGCGGAGGGAAATCTCTTATCACTTCCCTTTTGCGATAATTCTCTCGATCTAGTCGTTACAAGTGGCGCGCTCGAGTACGTCCCTCTGGGCGAGGGCATGGCCGAGATCGCGAGAGTGATTGCACCTGGCGGACACTTACTTCATCTTCCCTGCCGACCTACCCCGGCTAGCACGTTCCTTGAAATTTTGTTTCGCTTCAAATCTCATCCCCGGCGGGAAATACTAAGTCAAACAAAGAAGCATTTCCGCATGGTTCATGAGTATCGCTTTCCGCCATTGCAGATCATTGGCTGGAGCAAGAC
>JALYXE010000129.1 GCA_030947265.1 Acidobacteriota bacterium | reverse complement strand
CCGTTGTTTACGGGATTCGGCCAACCCGTCAGGACGTTTCCCTGCTCACCGAGGTTTTGTATTTCTATTCCGAGCAAGGTGACCTTTCCTAATCAACAACCTGCCGATGAAAATCGACGAATCGAATCATCCCTGGATTCCAAACTAGTCGCGCCTATTAACTATAGCTGGAACGCTACATTCGAGCGCGAATTCCCGCATGGGTTGGTGGTGCAAGGGTCCTATATTGGCCGCTATGCGAAGAACCTCATCGCTACCCGCGACGTAATGGCCCTTAACAATATAGTGGATAAGAAGTCCGGAATGGATTGGTATACCGCTGCTACACAACTTGAGATTCTGCGCGCCAATGGCACGTCAATTTCAGCTGTGCAGCCCATTCCATTCTTTCAGAATTTGTTTCCAAGCACTTTGGGAACGGATATATTCGGTTCTTCTGGAGCGGGTCTAACGCAGACGCAAGCCGTATACAAGCTTGCGACGGATTTCTTTGGCAATGACTGGACAGACACGCAGGACGTTATCGATGACTCGTCAGTGTTAGGGCCAGGCCTGTTCTTCCAGCCTCAATACGGCGCCCTGGCTACCTTCAGCAGCATTGCGAGATCCTGGTACCACGCCGGCACTCTGTCAGTCCGGGAGCGTCTGGGAACTAAGCTTACATTGGATTTCAACTACACCCTTTCGCATTCACTTGATGATGCGTCAGGCTTACAAACCAGTGGCGGCTTCGGCGCAGCATTTATCCTGAATCCCATACGACAAAGAGACTGGTATGCTGATTCAGACTTTGACATCAGGCATGTCATCAACGTAAATGCCATCTGGCAACTGCCAGTTGGGCGTGGACGTTGGCTGGGCGGGAATGCGAATAAGTGGGTGAACGGTTTCATTGGGGGTTGGCAACTGTCAGGGATCTACCGCTGGAACTCGGGTCTACCTTTTTCTGCTCCTTATGACGATGTGCGCTGGGCGACAAACTGGAATGCTCAGAGCTACAACGTCAGAATCAAGGCTATTAAGGCCTGTCCAACCAAAGGTGGGCTTGATGCTCCAAAGCTTTTTGGATGTGATCCTACAGGCGCTTACCGGAGTTTCCGGAACGCAAGACCAGGTGAATCAGGTGATCGCGCTCCCTTCAGACTACCTGGTTTCGTAACCCTTGACATGGGTTTGGGCAAACAGTTTTCGATGCCCTGGAATGAGAAGCAGAAACTGCAAATTCGCTGGGAGGCGTTTAATGTGACAAATACTCAGCGCATGGGCGCGGTCGATACCAGTCGAACCGGCTATGGAATAACCGACGATCCAGCAGGGAATCCTGTTGGCACCAATCCTGCCACTCCGCCGACGAATTGGTCCAACTTTACCGGGATCCAGGGGTCACCGCGCGTTATGCAACTGGCAGTCCGCTTTAGCTTCTAGCGGCTTTAGTTGGCTTTACTTCGAGGCGGGTTGGGATTCTTTCCGACCCGCTCTTTTCGTTGGTGCGTCCGGCCCCCGGGTGCACCCGCATTGAAGTATTCTGCTGACCGGAGCGCGCAAGCCTTAACCCGATATCAACTTGCCCATCTGGATGAAAAACTTGAGCAACCCCTTCGGCAAGATTACAAGATTAATAGAGGACCGCACGACGAATTCAATTTGGGGCGAGGCAAGCCGATATCGTCAAAATCCAATCTGAAAAAAAATGCACTTGGTAGCGTCGAACACGCCGCAAGTGCAGTCGATAGCGGCCCTCGATGTTAACAGTCGTTGCGATCCGGATTTCTACTGCAGTAAAACTAACCGTAAAGTGGCATTCCAGTGTCAGGAGATTCTATGAGAAAAAGACTCGCAATATCGATGCTCTTGATACTGACGCCAACCTGTTCGGCGTTGGCAACAGGTCTCCTACCTCAGGCAGGAGGAGGCCATACACTGTTTGGTGACGTAACGGTGGACGAGAGTCAGTTAAATGGCCTGAAGCCAATGTCATTTGACATCATTCTGTATATCGAACAGGGAAGCGTTGTTGGCAGACAGATCGTTTCAAACAACGGCCGCTATCGCTTTATGAACTTGCCTAATGGAAACTATGACGTTGCCGTTGAAGTAGAAAACAAAGAAGTCGCACGCCTTCGCGTTTTTGTGGCGTCTGCATTCAAGAATGATTTCCGCCAGGACATTGCGCTTCAATGGCACCCAAACCAGGACAATTCCAAACGCCAGAAAATAAACGTTGTCTCGGCTGCGGATGTTTACATTCGCCCAGCCGCCAACGCCAATCTTTTTGAAAAAGCATCTCAGGCGATGGAGGCAAAGCACTACGGACAGGCAATCGATCTTCTAAGACAAATTGTTGAAACTGATCCCAATGATTTTCCTTCGTGGACCGAATTGGGAACCGCTCATTTACTGGAGAAGAAATCGGCCGAGGCAGAGGAAGCTTATATGCGAGCGGTCGAATTGAGACCTAAGTATTTCCTGGCTTTGCTCAACCTCGGGACATTACGCATAGCAGAAAAGAATTATGAGGGTGCTATTACCCCATTAGCTTTAGCAGTCAAAGTGCCGCCCTCCTCCGCACCCGCCAATTATTATTTAGGCGAGGCTTATCTGCAGATTAAGAAAGGATCAAAGGCAGTTGGATATCTTTATGAAGCTCTGATGCTGGATCCCGTTGGGATGGCCGTTGCGCATCTGCGGCTGGCTGCGCTATACAACGGTGCCGGAATGAAAGACAAGGCTGCAATTGAGTACGAAGAATTCTTGAAAAAGAAACCAGATTATCCTGATAAGAAGAAGATCGAAGAGTATATTATTGCCAACAAGACGCACTAACTGGTCTCTTCATCATTCGACACTGCAGATCCTCCTTCTCCGCGACATCCTTCGCGACACAAACTTGTTACCCGTGCATTTGGACAATGGGCCTTATAGTCACCGAAACGCATCCGCTCATAATGCGATGTGAGATTGATGAAAGCAGTTAACGTTTGATCTCATCAATCAAACTTAAAGCTATCAGGCGGATCGGGGGTTTCCTTTTCGCCAGAAGTAATACGCGGAGGTCAGGCACAGCGACAGCCAGGCCAATCCTTCAGCTATTGCACCGAGCACATCACTTAAATAGTGTGCGCCGAGATATATCCGGCTAAAGCCCACCAGCGCGATCAATAAACCGGCTGAGAGAATCACCAGCGCTCGCCAGCGCCAGCTTCGCGTCTTTGCAACCAGGAAGGCAGCCAGCGCACCGTAAAGAACAGTTGCCATCATCGTGTGTCCGCTCGGAAAGCTGTAGCTTGTAAGGGTCAGAATGGGATCGTTGAAGTGGGGGCGCGCGCGGTGAAATGCAAATTTCAAGAGCTTGTTCAGTAACATTCCCCCAAAAACCGAAAGCCACAGTGCCGCGAGCCAGTAAGGCTGACGCCGCCACAACAAGTACAGTCCCAGAATTATCGCAACGGAACTCACTGCCAATGTCGAATGAAGGGAGGTAACTATCCACAAGAATGTAGTTAGAGCCGGAGAGGCGTGCGTGTGCAGCCAGGTGCTTAGCTGCGCATCAGCGATAGTCAACGGCTCATGATTAATAACGTCCTCAGATATCTCACCCAAAATCAATGTCATCCCGGCGAAGATGAGAATTCCAATGACAAGCTGCACACCGAGATAACTTTTTGCTGGGAAACGTGTTTTCACTATGTTGCAGGAATTTATATTCTGGTCCATCCGTCTGGGGTATGCGTAAAACGCTCAGTCATTACCAGATCAAATTCGTCGCGATCCGGCTGCCACTCCAGACGTTCAACGGCAATGTGTGGTCTGTCTACGCGGATTACATTGAAGGAATTTGCTTCCCCTCGGCCGCGGGTTGAAGCAGCAGTACCGGCCTGAACCACGAGGGCGGAGTGTCCTTTGATATTGTAGCGTCGGGCACTATAGGTGGTATGGCTAACGTGAAGATGGCCTGCAAGAAATAAATCGGCTCCGCAACTCGCGAGTCCTTCCATCGCCATACGCGCGCGACCCACTAAATTGCGTTCGTCGTGGCCCTCAGGCAGATCGAACGGATGATGAGTGACCACCACTTTTACTGCCAGGGGGTCAGTGGCGCAGAGCCTCTCACGCATCCAGGCCACCTGCTCTTGGTTGATGCGTCCACCTTTGATTGTGAGTGAGCGTGCAGTGTTAACGCCAATCACAGCAATCTCGTCATCATAGTAAAACGGCCGCAAGTCGTTTGTTACGTAGCGCTGGTACTTACGCAACGGCTGGACAAACCGCGCTAAGACATTATGCAGCGGCACATCATGGTTGCCCGGCACAACAATCTGCGGTTTGGGCAAGGCATTGAGGAAAGCACGTGCCTCTTTAAATTGATGTGAGCGTGCACGCTGCGTCAGATCTCCCGATACCGCTACCAGGTCGGGCTTGATCTTCGTAATCGTCTCAATCAACGGAGATATGACTGCGGAATTGACGCGACCAAAATGAATATCTGAGAGATGTACGATCGAGCGCATTATCTCCCTCGTCTGTGGGAATGGCCATTCGAGGGCGCCAGAACACGTAATTCCCGTGCGCGCACGCGATAATGAAGCGGTGGTTCCATTACTGTCACCTCCCCATCGAGCGCCACTCGCAACCGTTTGTGTTTGGTTCCGATCCAGATTTCTTCCGTGCATAACGCCAGGAAATCCTTTTCCTGACGCAGGCCACCAACGAGCGCACGCAGCGCAAGCCGAATTAATCCGAGGCGGCCAGTGCGGAGCGTCATATAAAGACTCAGTTCACCCGCGTCGAGACTGGCGCGGCCGCCAATATTTAGAGTTTCCATTTCATATTCGTTGTTGCCGATAAAAACGAAAGGCGTCCTACTCTTCAACTCTTTACCATCAACGCCCACTCGGATGTCGAGAAACGGATATCGACGGAGTACGGACAGCGCCGCCCAGACGTACGCCGGCCATTTACCCCATCCCAGTCGCTGCTGCCTTTGGCGTTCGCGAACGATGCTGGGATAAAGACCCAAACTCGAATTATTCAGAAAGATGTGTCCATTGACCTCGCCAATGTCAACCTTGGCCGTTTTGCCCGCGGCAATTGTTTGCAC
>JALYXE010000099.1 GCA_030947265.1 Acidobacteriota bacterium | reverse complement strand
AGCTAGAGCTTATCGACATCAAACTGACCCAGTACCGGAAATACAGATGTCTTGCGAGCGTGAGATGACGATGTTACCATCGGCTGAATAACAAACTTCAAGAAAGTGTTGACGCGCGGGCCGTCTTTTTTGTGACTGACTCTAAGATAGGCAGAGAAATGGGCGAGGAACAGACCAATTTCAAGGTAACGGATCGGCGACTCTTCAACCCGGATGGTAGCCCGCGCGAGGTGCCCGAGGCGGAGAAGCCGGAAATAAAATCGGTCACTATCGAGGTTTCTGATAGTCCCGCCGACACTCGTTCTTCGCCCGAACCGCCTGCTGCGACGAACGTGGCCCGGGCGGACACGGCAGACGCAACGCAACAGAAATCAGACAGCCGGGGAGGCAACGAAGTTGGGTCGCCAGCCACAGAAGCTGATGCGGAGCTTGAATTGCCTGGTGCAGAAAATCCGGCAAGCTTCGCTAGTTTCATGATGTCGATCGCTTCGAACGCCGCATCTTCACTTGGGATGATGGAACACCCCGTAACCGGCAAGCGCGACGTAGACCTCGAATTAGGCAAACATTGGATCGACGTGTTAGGAATGCTGCAACAAAAAACTCGGGGCAATCTCCTGGCCAAGGAACAACAAATCCTGGAGAGTTTGCTCGCCGACCTGCGGATGCAGTATGTCTCCCTGACCAACTCAGCACCGCTCAAAGCGGCTCGCACCTATACCGGCCGCGACATCACCGGCGGCTAACGGCCGCCCCAAGTCCAAAGTCCCAAGTCCCAAGTCTAAAGAAGGCGCCAATACTGACGACCATGTCATTTGACATTGGACATTGGACATTGGACATTGGACTCGATTATGAGACTGACTTTTCTCGGCACCGGAACATCCACCGGCGTTCCTTCCATTGGCTGTGAATGCGAAACTTGCACTTCAGATGATCCTCGTGACAAACGCCTGCGCGTTTCCATTCTGATTGAACATGCAGAGCAGATTGTCCTGATCGATACGTCAGCAGACTTTCGCCAACAAGCCTTGCGATACGGTTTGAAGCGGGTCGATGCGGCGTTGATCACCCATTGCCACGCCGACCATATCTTTGGTCTCGACGACATACGCCCTTTGAATTTTCGGTTTGGTGCGCTGGGTCTTTATGCCAACGAACGCGCCTGGGTCGATATTCGGCGCATCTTCAAATACATCTTTGAGCCTTCCCACTTTGGCGGAGGTTTGCCGCAAGTGATTCCGCACACCGTCTTTCCCGGAGCTTCGTTCTGTCTGGCAAAGGATTTCAAAATTACGCCCCTCGAGGTGATTCACGGCAGGCTTCCAGTGATGGCCTATCGCTTAAACGATTTTGCCTACGCAACTGATCTAAGTGAGATTCCGTCAGCAACAATGGAGCAGATGCGGGGTCTTGAGGTCCTGGTGCTGGACTGCTTGCGATTTAAGGAACACCCCACACATCTATGGCTCGACAAGGCGCTCGAGTACATCGAGAAGCTGGAGCCGCGGCATACCTATCTGACGCACATCGCGCACGACGTTAAGCATGCGCGCGACTCAGCGCGTCTGCCGGAAGGCGTGCAGTGGGCATATGACGGATTGACCGTTAGCAGCGAGCAGTAAGCAGTAAGCAGTGAGCAGTGGGCAGTGGGCAGCGGAAATGCCCAATCTGATTTTCCATTTTCCATTTCTCATTTATCAGTTCTCATTGAAAGCAGTGATAAGTGCTAACTGGTGGATAAGTGCTGAGTGCTGAGTTAGTAATGAGTGATGTCGTCGATTCAATGGCAAATGAGAAATGATAAATGAGAAATGGAAAATCAATTCGCACTACAAACTGCTGACAACTGACAACTGACCACCAAGCTTTCCCTTATGCGACTCTTTCACGGAACTGACAATGCCGAGATTCAAAGGCCGACGGTACTGACCGTTGGCGTTTTTGACGGTCTACATCTGGGTCACCAATTGATCATTCGCACGGTGGTGGAAAGATCTCGTGCAGTGGGCGCTGTTCCGACTGTTATTACTTTTGATCCGCATCCGCGCGCCGTGTTGCATCCCGAATCGGCGCCACCTCTACTGCAAACTCTGGATCAAAAAGTCGAAGGGTTTGGCGTGCTCGGTGTCGAACAAACTGTCGTGGTGCCTTTCACACCAGAGTTCTCAATGATCAAGGCTGAGGATTTTCTTCGCCAGGTTGTAAAGGAACGTTTGCAAGCAAGGGAAGTTTACCTCGGGCGTGGCTTTGCTTTTGGTCATGATCGCGAAGGCAACATCGAACTTCTGCGGCGCGTCAGCGAAGAGCTGGGATTCTTTGCCGACGACGTGCCCGAAGTTCGCTTTCGCAATCAGCGAGTAAGTTCGAGCAAAGTTCGGGCATTGCTGGCCGAGGGCAAAGTAAACCTTGCGCGGCGACTGCTGGGCCGTCCTTATGGAGTTGAAGGCGTCGTCGAGCGGGGCGCACAACGTGGTCACCAGCTGGGGTTTCCCACGGCCAACTTGCACCCAAAGAACCGCGTCATACCTAAGAATGGAGTTTATGTTACGGGAACCTTAATCGATGGCAAATGGCGGCGCAGCGTCACTAATGTAGGCGTTAGGCCGACTTTTGGGACGAACACGGAACCTATAATTGAAACGTTCGTAATGGATTGGAAGGGCGACCTTTATGGCGACGCGGTTCGCGTTCGCTTTCTCCACCGTTTACGCGACGAGCATAAATTTGGTTCTATAGCGGAATTGAAAGCGCAAATCGACAAGGACGTAAAGCGCACTCAGAGTTATTTTGAACGCGAGGCTTCCCGCCGCATGCTTTCCGTAGTTTAAATCGCTAAGATGCTTAAGGGAGGCAACGAGAAGAGGCGCGGGTAGCTTGATTCGTCAGACGCATAATTGGATTCCATGAATAATAACCAGGCACTAATCCCGCTAGCACCGGCTATAGCTGGGGGCGATGGTGGGGCTACCGCCGCTGGGGAGCATCGTCCTCTCAGCGCCTTGACTTCAATTAAGAACAGGCCTCCAGAACCGCTGAGCGATGAGATGGTGGCTACGATACTGAAGGCGCGCGGACTGGATGGCTGGTTGCGCGTCGCAAGAGTCGCCCGCGTGCTCGGATTGTTTACGCTTTACCTATTTCTTGATACCTATGACATCCGTGCAACTTTCAACCGCCGCGTGGTGGCCCGTCTTCGCGAGGAGACACGGGCCGGCAGTTGGACTGCGCGACTACAAACGCGGTGCCGCGAGCTTGTTCACTTCAGCTTGGACAAGCTGATCCGATTTGTGCGCCTAATAGTTTTTCGCGGTGGCGAAGGCTCAAACAACAAAGAAGCGCGTCTCGTAAAACAGGCTGTGTGGCTGCGTAATAGTTTGATCGGTCTTGGTCCAACGTTCATCAAGATTGGTCAAGCGCTTGGCACTCGCGCTGATCTTCTGCCCCTCGCGTATGTGAGGGAGTTGTCGACGCTGCAAGATCAGGTTCCCGCATTTTCAACAGCCGAAGCCTACGCCCGCATCGAATTGGAA
>JALYXE010000057.1 GCA_030947265.1 Acidobacteriota bacterium | reverse complement strand
CCCCAGGCTTTATGCTTTCGCCACGCTTCGCGGGCTCTCGATCGATTGCCGCCATTACCTGGAAAGTTGGTTGATTGCTTGCGGCACAACCCCCTTCGATTCAGCAAGGACTTTTTTTGCTACCTCGGCGTTACATCCAGTCTTGGTCATAACCAACGCAATCCGGATATCACCGTTCCCCGCATTTAAGGCTGCAACGGCGGCGTCCTCCTCCAGGTTGGTTTCAGCCATCAAGATGCGCACTGCCCGCGCGCGAAGCTTACTGTTACGGGTCTGTACATTCGTCATCCGATTGCCAGTCACGTAACCAAGTCTGACCATCGTCGCCGTTGACAACATATTCAGAACCATCTTTTGCGCTGTGCCGGCTTTAAGTCGCGTCGACCCGGCAATAACCTCCGGACCAACAACGGGAACAATACTAACTTCAGCCTCTTTCGTAATTGGAGATTGGGGCACGCAGGTGACGGCGACAGTAAAGGCGCCCAACGCCCGCGCAAATGATATCGCGCCCACTGTGTACGGAGTACCGCCCGAGGCCGCGATCCCAACCAGCGCGTCGCCCTTCGTAAAACCACGCCCCTTTAGATCATTGCCGCCTGCAGCCGCGTCATCTTCCGACGCTTCCACCGCGCGATAACATGCTTCATAACCGCCCGCGATGACGGCCTGGACCAGCTCCGGCGACACGCCAAAGGTCGGCGGACATTCCGCAGCATCAAGAACGCCCAAACGCCCCGACGTTCCCGTGCCTATATAAAAGAGCCGGCCCCCTTTACTAAGCCTGCTGACAACTCCTTCGATGGCTTGAGCAACTTCATGAAGAACCAGGCCAACCGCGGAGGCCACCAGCGTATCTTCGTCGTTCATCAAACGCAGAATATCTCGCAGCGGGAGGGTGCTTAGCTTAGTGGTATTGGGATTCTCCTGTTCAGTGATTGGGATTGGACCAAGAGTTTCAGAGTTCATCTAGCTGGTTTACTTACAGGTTCACCAAACAGCCAATCAAACGGCGAGGGCAACGCTATTTAGATGTTCGCGAGCCATTCGCGCCGCCGCGACTACCGGAGAGAATCGAGGTGGCGCGAGATAAGCTTGGAGAGCAATCCTTTTTATTTCTTCCCGCATCGGCGAGAGCACAAGCTCACCGGCGGCAGCAAACACACCGCCCACATAGGCTACCTGAAAAATCTCGCGCTCTAACTTCAGGTTACGAATTACTGCCACGGCCGACGTGCCCAGCTCCCGACCGGCTTCGGCCATAATTTCGCGCGCGATCCGATCCTTTGCTTTTGCGGCCTCGATTACATATTTGCCAAAACCAGCCAGGCGCTCATTGGTAATGGTGGGCGAATAGATAGCCGTGGAAAGATCGTCGGCGTTCGTAACATGAAAGTAAGCGCACGCTGCGCTGGTCAGTGAAGTCGTTGCTCCACGACCGTCCGTCGCATGGGCGATCGCGCGCAAGGCCCGGCGCGCTATCCAGGAGCCGCCACCTTCATCACCCGCAATTGGCCCCCAACCGCCCGCACAGAGCATCTTGCGGCGCGCGTTGATACCGCAACATATCGAACCCGTGCCGGCTATGATTATTAAGCCGGGCTCGCCTTCCGTTGCGCCATAGAGCGCAATGTCGGCATCGCCCACTACAATAATCTCGCCAATTCCAGAGCCGATTAGGGCTTCACGCATGCGCGCGCGCAATTCACTGCGACGAGCGCCAGCCAGGCCGACCTCGGCGACCATCAGGTCTGTCCGTCTCAAATGTGCAACCTCGCAGGCTTTATCAATCGCTTCGCGAACCGCCGCCGCGGCGTTCGTGATTCCAACCCGCAAGGGATTCGATGGTCCAGCAAGGCCTTCTCCCAGAATTGCATAGTTAGCATCCAGTATCACTGCCTCCGTCTTTGATCCTCCGCCATCGACGCCGGCGACCGCTCGACGCGACGCCGAACGGCGAGTGGTTAAGAAACCTTCAGGTCTTGTGTCGGCAGTGACCATACGTCGGGAAAGTAAGTACTAGTCAGTTATTATGGACCATCACTTACCCATTTTAGGTAAGGCCGATTTATAATGGAAACTAAAAGATTTTATTATTACAATAACCCCCGTTGATGACAGCTGTCGGGCGTCTTGAAGCGAGAACCCTATGGAAATTCGACAACTGAGAGCCTTTACAGCAATTGCCGAACTGGGCACGTTCACGGCAGGCGCGCTCCGCGTCCACGTAACGCAAGCGGCCATCAGCATGCAGATCAGGCAGTTGGAGAATGAGCTGGGCGCGAAACTGTTTGTTCGTGCACCGCGGCGTGTGATGTTGACTGAGGCGGGTGAGCAGTTGCTGCACCGTGCACGCCAGATTTTGCGCGATCATGACGCAGCTGTCGATGAGATTGCCGAACTGGCAGGAGCTGAACGCGGACGTTTGCGAATAGGCAGCGCATCAGCAATGGTGACGACCGATGTTTTGCCCAAGCTCCTGAAGGAAGTTCGCAGGCAACATGCGCGAGCTGAGATTACCGTTGCCTCGGGAACAAGCGAGGCGTTGGTCCAACAAATTCTGGCAGGTGAACTCGACGTCGCTTTTGTCTCGTTGCCGGTTGAAGCGCGTGGAATCAATACGGAGCGCTTGATTCAGGATCAACTCGTCGCCATTGCTTCGCCGCGCCACCCTCTTGCCAAACAGCGGACTATCAGTGCCTACACCCTTGCCGGGGAAAAACTTATTCTGGGAGAGCGCGGCGGCAACACCAGGCGCCTGATCGATCAGTTTTTTGAACAAGCCGGCATCACTCTCCAGGTCTCAATGGAACTTAGTCGCCAGGCCTCTATCAGGCGAATGGTTGAAGAGGACATGGGCGTTGGCATTGTGCCGCTGCAATCGGTAGCGGATGAAGTTGAGAGAGGCCGCCTGGTCAGATGGTGGATTGAAGGCGCGCAGATAAACTGGGAACTGGGAATCGCGAGACTGATTGGTGGCTACGAGTCGCCCATCACACAGACTTTTGTGAAACTTTCACGAAAATACTTCGGAGATTCTCGGCAGCCCGCAACCAGTAAGAAAGCGAAACCCAACACGCGTAAGAAACTCGCGAAAAGGTAATCGTCAAGCTGCAACATTACTCAACACAGAACTAACCACTAAACTTCAGCCTCCCCTCAGGTGGGGAAGGGGGCAAAGCGCAGCGCGCCCCCGCTCCCGTTCAAGCTGCAACACCCTCAACACCGAGCTAACCGCTAAACTGCAGCCTCCTCTCAGATGAGTGGTTGATTCAACGTTGGCGGCTTTGGATCCTGAGCGGCGGCGCGCTGCGCTTTGCCCCCTTTCCCAACCTGTAAATTCTCTTAGCTTCTGAGGCTAAATCAATGTTGAGTGGCTTTAGATCTTGAGTGGGCGCGCGGCGGTCTAATTCTTCCTCGAAAGAGCTTCAATGAGTAGCTCGATATCGTCTTCGTTGTTGAAAAAGTCAGTAGCGACTCGAATGCCCTGCGGTTTTTCCGTTACGATTATCTTTCGCTCCCTGAGCTTAACAACGACACGTGCGGGCTCATCAATCTGCACCAATGTCTCACCAGAGCGCGTGTGCTCTTCGCCGATCGGCGAGACGACCGTTAAATCTGATTCGATCAAACGATTTGTCAAAAACCGATTGAGCGAAAGCACGCGCTGCTCGATATCTTTGACGCCGATATTAGCCATTAGATCTATCGAAGCGCCAAGCGCAAAGATGCCGGCGAAGTGGGGACAGCCGAGTTCGGCGCGAGCGGCGGCGTCGTGACGCAGATGCAGTTCATCGTTTCTCATCGCATAAGGCTTTTGAACGCTAAGCCAGCCAATCGCATGCGGCCGGGACTGCTCCAACAATTCACGACTCAGATAGACAAACCCGCTGCCGTACCCGGAGAGCATCCACTTGTGTCCCGTAGCGCAGAGCGCATCGATCTTCATACGCTTTACATCGATTTCAAAAGCTCCCGCCGATTGGCTGGCGTTGACCACCAGCGCGTGATCGCGTTTGGACTTCCCCAGTTCTTCAAGATCTAAACGAAAACCATTGGAGAACTGCACGTGACTGAGACAGATTATTCGCGTTCGCCCGTTCATCGCACTGCGAATATCCTCAAGTCTGACATGGCCTGCGATTGACTTCACAAGATGCACCGGGATATGCCGATTCATCCACGGAAGCGTTGAAACAGGAAACTCAAGATCGCAGGAGATGACCTCACCCTGTGTTTCAAGAGCATCGATGATGATATTCATTCCCGAGGAAGTGTTGGTGGTCAGCGCAATCTCATCCGGCTCGGCGTTTATGAATGCCGCGACTCTTCTTCTAACGTCCTCGCGCTTTGCGAGCCACTCATCCCAGTGCACGTCACCGTCGTCCATCATCTGCCGGTAATGGTCGGTCGCGGCCGCTACTGTCTCGCGAGATAAAGGTCCAGCCGCTGCCGCGTTCAAATACGTAACGGTTTCAGTGACGGGAAACTGCTTTCGAATGTCGTCCCAGTCGATCATGCTTGATTGGCAAGATACACGATGGGTCAACGGGGCGGTAGCCCGACCGTTAGGGGGTAGCGGGTCAGTTTGGATTTTCCGAGCGACTTCCTACTAGGAGCGCGGGCCGCCCTACAGATCTCTTTACGGAAAGCTTGCTCGTTATGTGGCGTTGTGGGCGAGGGCGCCCGCGCTCCCAGTGTAATGTTAAGGAATGTGCGGTACTTCAAACTGACCCACTACTCGTTAGGGAGGGGCTGCGGCCCGCTCGCGAGACTACGGCCCAGGGCGATTCTCAAGCCCGAAGCAAATACTCTTTCATCATGCTCCTCTCATAACTTGGGTAGTTCGCTGGCACTTCGACCAGGTGTATAGTTACCTGTTAGGAGTTAAAAAGGTATGAATGTGGGCAGAATAGTTGCTTCAGTCACAATAGAAAACGCGGCCGATCTTTCCAAGGGCTTGACGTGTAATGCTCTGGTGGATACAGGTGCGTCTTTAATGGTGTTACCCAGCGCATGGAAAGATCGGCTCGGCGCGCTTGAGTCGGGTGCAAAAATCGAAGTTGAGACGGCTACTCAGGAAATCGTGCCGGCCGAAGTATGCGGGCCTGTACGCATTCAGATACAAGGCTTCCGTCCTATCTTTAACGAAGTAGCTTTTGTGGATATGAAACCGGCGGATGGTGAGTATGAGCCCTTGATTGGTTACATTGTGCTCGAACAAAGTCAGGCGGGTGTTGACATGCTTGGCCAACGCCTGGTTCCCATCAAGCACATGGATCTAAAGTAGACCTCATTTAGACTCAAAGCCGAATGAGCAACAATGGCTTCCAGCCTAAGCCGATGAAAGCAACGAAGGAACCGTAGAGATATGGATCGTTCCACGCGATGCCACGTTACCCGATCCATATGCAACGGACGACTGAGATACATCTAGTTCGAAGCAGTAGATCTCGCACCTGGCGCTTCAAACCACAACGTTGCCAAAGGCGGGAGCGTTACTACAGCTGAATACTTCAGTCCGTGGATTGGATTCTCTTCCGCCTTAATCGAATTGGCTATCGCCGTTCCACTGCCCCCGTACTCCGCGCTGTCCGTGTTAACGATCATTCGATATTTTCCGTTTCTCGGCAAACCCAGCCGATGATTTTCACGCAGAACGGGAGCAAAGTTGCCGACGCAAATCAGTTCCTTGCCGGTCGACGGAGATCGGCGAATAAACGAGACTACATTCTCAGAAGCATTGTTGGCGTCAATCCACTGAAAGCCGGCAGGTTCGCCGTCAGCTTCCCACAAAGAATTCTTAGCCTGGTAGATATG
>JALYXE010000029.1 GCA_030947265.1 Acidobacteriota bacterium | reverse complement strand
AATATGAACAGGGCTGAGGATCTTCCATCCAGGCAAACACGGGCTTCGCGGGCCCCGCTGCCGCCGGGCCCGAAGGGTCGTCCGATTCTGGGTGTTATGCCCGAATTCAATCGCGACACGCTGGGATTCATCACGCGTTGCCGAGACTATGGCGATGTCGTTCGCATGCGTTTCTTTTATGTTACGGCCTATTTTCTTTACAACCCGGACGACATCGATTACGTGCTCTCCGTAAACTCGAAGAACTTCATCAAGTCGATGTCGTTGCGGTCAAACTTTTTTCATCGGCTTCTTGGCAATGGGTTACTTACAAGCGAAGGTGATTTTTGGCGGCGCCAGCGCCGTTTGGCTCAGCCGGCTTTCCACCGCCAGCGAATAAGTGCCTATGGTGATGTAATGGTTGACTACGCCACTCGGCTGATTTTGTCGTGGCGCGAAGGCGAAGTCCGGGACATCCATCGCGACATGATGCGTCTCACGTTAGAGATTGTCGTTAAAACTCTTTTCAATGCTGATGTATCCGGCGACGCGGATAAGGTCGCCGAGGTACTTTTTGAAATGGTTAAACCTTTTTCCTCGCAGGCAACGCTCAAATGGATAATCGACAACCGGTTACCTACGCCTACCCACCGTCGCTTTCACAAGGCGGCCCGCGAGATCGATGAGATTATCTATCGCATTATAGCGGAGCGCCGCGCTAGTAACTCGGACCAGGGCGATCTTCTCTCTATGTTGCTCGATGCCCACGACGAGGACGGAAGCCATATGACTGATAGCCAGTTGCGAGATGAAGTGATGACCCTGTTTCTCGCTGGTCATGAGACCACCGCGTTGACACTTTCATGGGCCTGGTATCTTTTGGCCGAAAACCCCGACGTCGAGCACAAGTTTCATGCTGAGCTTGATGAAGTACTCGGCGGCAGACTGCCGGAGGTGGCCGACATGGGCCAGTTGAAATACACAGAGACAATCGCGAAAGAGTCGATGAGGCTCTATCCTCCAGCTTATGGATTGGGGCGACAAGCGATTGAGGAGTGCGAGATTGGAGGCTACCGAGTGCCTGCGAAGTCTCAGGTATTCATGTTTCCCTGGGCCACTCAACGCGACCCCAGGTTTTTTTCGGAACCTGAAAGATTTCGTCCCGAACGCTGGAGTGAGGACTTCATCAGCGGTCTGCCAAAATATGCTTACTTCCCTTTTGGTGGGGGTCCCCGCATTTGTATTGGAAATTATTTTGCAATGATGGAGGTGGTGCTGTTGCTGGCGACAATCGGACAACGATTTAGATTCTCGCTTGCTCCGGATCATCATGTCAGCTTGCTCCCGGCAATGTCTCTGCGTCCAGCAGATGGCATTAAGGTAATGGTGCATACCAGGTAAGCCTTTCCACAAAGTCCCTTTCTTCATAAAGCGCCAAAGGCGCGAAATGTAATAGCCTGGGCCAACTGCCCAGGCCAAGTAAAGTGAAAGTCGCAAGCGCTGAAGGCGCGAAATAAGACGCGGTTTTCAATACTCTGAAGTCAGACCAAAAGCGAACAGATTATTTCGCGCCTTCAGCGCTCAAGAAAAACATTTAGTCTTCCGATCCTGGCCCGTTGGGCCAGGCTATTGCATTTCGCGCCTTTGGCGCTTGAAACGACACCAGCCCCCGCTTTATTGAGCTTCTTTATTCCAGCGCGCGCGTTATACGCGCCCATTCCTCGAGCGAGAGAGTCTCAGCGCGACGTGGCAGATCAACTTCGGCCTGGCAAAGCACAATGCTTGCCCCTCCCTGGCTCCTAATCAACTCTGCAAGCATCGGCGTTGCATTGCGCAAGTTGTTAAGAATTGTCTTGCGCCTCTGGGCAAACCCCGCACTGACAATCTGCCACATTAGTTTTTCGTCCCGCACAACTGCCGCTGGTCGAGGCCGCAAAGTCAATTTTAGTAAGCTGCTCCATACCTTCGGCGCCGGACGAAATGAGCTTGGTGCCACGTCAAACAACTTCTCAGTCTGACAATAAGCTTCGACAAACACGGAGAGGTATCCACGCTCTGTTGAACCTGCTGGTGCCGTAATGCGCGCCACGACTTCTTTCTGCAACATTAGAACCATCTCTGTCAGGCAAGCACGTTGCTCAATCAATCTTTGGAGAATTGCGGTAGATATGTTGTAAGGAAGATTGGCGACAATTCGAGCTTGAATCGCCGGACGAATAACATCACAAACGTTTGTGACCAGAGCGTCGCTTTGGATTAGCTTGAAATTCGGTTTCGAACTGAATTTTTCGGTAAGTAGAGGTATGAGGTTCCGATCAAACTCGATTGCGACAAGATGTCCGGCCTTCTCCAGGAGAGGCGCGGTTAGCGCTCCCCTTCCCGGGCCGATTTCAGTAATAGTCTCATGAGCCTGCGGGTCTAATGCGCTAATAATGCGCTGAATAACTCTTTGATCTATTAGGAAGTTTTGACCGAGCCGTTTAGAAGGATGATGCGAAGATGACGAAGTATGAGGGATGAAGAATGAAGCATGAACGCCAGATTGATCAGAATTCTTTTTCATCCTTCATCCTTCCGCCTTCATCCTTGATGTGCGGATATCCCGTCACCTCGAGGTCCCTTCCTCGCTGCGTGACTTCAACGTCCCGAAGCTCGAGCGCATCCATCAGCGTTTCGGCGCCGGTGCCAGCAACCGCCATGGGCGCTTCTCGGCCTCCAATAATCATTGGCGCGATGAAAAACGAAACTTTGTTGACCAACCGTGCGTCGAGCAACTTACCAGCCAAACTAGAGCCACCTTCCACCAACACACTCTGGATCGAGCGGCGGCCCAGCTCTTTCAAAACCAATATAAGGTCGCGGCCCTTTGCAGCATCATGGATGACTTCAATCCCGCGCGATTGCATTGCCTCACTCTTCGACGGCTCGAGGGAATGACCGGCGAAGACGAGGACGGGCGCCTCTTGAGCGGTCTTCACGAGCTGAGATTCAAGAGGGATTCTCAATGTCTCGTCAAGTACGACTCGAACCAGCGGTCTTCTTCTCTCCATGCCGGAGCGATCGGATAACAAAGGATCGTCTGCCAAAGCAGTACCTGCCGCCGTCAATATCGCATCATACTCGTGCCGCAATTCATGAACTCGCGCCCTGGATTCAACTTCGGTAATCCAGCGCGACTCTCCTGTGCGTGTTGCGATTTTTCCATCTAGTGAGCAAGCCAGCTTAAGATGCACGTAAGGGCGTTCGGTGCGCATGTAATACAAATACTTTTCATTCAACCGTTCCGCTTCGCGAGCCAATAACCCAACGGAGACTTCCAGCCCCGCGGATCGCAAATGCTCGAAACCTTTTCCAGAGACCTTTGGATTCGGATCCTCGATAGTGGCCACAACCCGACTTATGCCCGCCTTAATCAGTGCATCAGTGCAGGGAGGAGTGCGTCCGTAATGCGCATGGGGCTCGAGCGAGACGTAAGCGGTAGCTCCTTTTGCATTTGCTCGGGCCTGCTCGAGGGCATTAGTCTCGGCGTGCTTCAATTGCTCGTAAAGGTAAAAGCCTTCGCCCACAACTTCTCTATCTGGCCTGGCGATTACGCAGCCAACCAGCGGGCCGGGACTCACCTGGCCGGCACCTTTCGAAGCCAGGACTAACGCGCGCTCCATTAGGAGACGGTCTGTGTTGCTCCATTCGTCCAGGGTGTCTTTAACTTTTGCGAATGTTTGTTGCACGAGGTTATTTAGAGAGGTCTCATTCAAACAGGCCATTGACGTAGAGTTCCGGGTCGAACACGACGAGATCGTCAACCTTCTCTCCTATTCCTGCGTAGCGAATGGGCAAACCGAGCTCATTCGCGATCGCGACTGCTATTCCCCCCTTCGCCGTTCCATCAAGCTTAGTCAGAACTATGCCGGTAACACCTGCAACCTTGAGAAACTGGCGCGCCTGCTCAAGGCCGTTCTGGCCGGTCACGGCATCTACCACCAACAAGGTCTCATGTGGCGCCCCTTCAACTTCTCGCGCTGCAACTCGTTTCATTTTCTCAAGCTCGGCCATCAGGTTTGATTTGTTATGCAGCCGGCCCGCAGTATCTACAATTAACACATCTGAACCGCGCGCCTTTGATGCTTTTAAAGAGTCGAAGAGTACGGCTGCGGGATCGGTTCCCTGCTTCTGTTGAATCAAAGGCACGCCGGTGCGTTCGGCCCAAATTGCAAGCTGGTCCGAAGCGGCCGCCCGAAATGTATCGGCGGCGCAAATCAGCACATCATTTCCTTCCGCCTTTATTCGCTGTGCCAATTTGCCGATCGTCGTTGTTTTGCCCACGCCGTTTACTCCGACGATCATCATCACGTAAGGCGAGACGTTGGCAGCAATACTCGTCTCCGAGGCAACACCGTGCTTTTCTGATTGCCTCAAGATGGTCAACAATTCATTCTTGATCGCCTGTTTTAGCGCGTCGAGATCGTTAATCTGTTTGCGAGCCACTGCACGCCGCACCGTTTCCAGGATATGCTGCGTAGTCGTCACGCCGATGTCGGCCGCAATTAGCGCTTCCTCCAACTCATCAAGCAAGTTCTCATCAATCTGTTTGAGGCCCTGGAAAACCGTGTCAAGTCTTTCAGAAAGCGATTCGCGGGTTGCAGATACTGCCCGACGGAAGCGCGCCGAGAACTCCTGCTCGAGTGCTGCCTCTTGAGCCTGCAACTCTTCTATCGACAGATTCAAGCCCAGCACGGAAGTCGCAAAAGGTGACCGCGATGGAACTGGTCTTTGTCGAGTGCCTTCAGCTGGTGTCGCTTCGGGCCGGCGCGAGGGAACTGGCGCGGGCAATCCAGTCGCGGTCTTTGGCGTCGATGGTTCGCCGGGCATTGGCGTTGGTCCGGCTCCAGCCGGTACCGGTTCGAGCAATGCCGCCGCCACAGAAGATCCAGGCGAGGGCGATGCTTCTTCCCTGGTAATCGCACGCGATTCGTCCTCAACTTCGCGGCCAACGGGCGCGCGCGCGCCCTTTTCAGGTAATGGCTCGTTTAGTTTGAGCGAGACAAACTGGTCGCCGCTCTTACGTTTCCAGAAAAGCCCCATAAAGGTTGGTCAATCAGCCAATAATGATAATAACCGAATTGTTGATTATAAACGCTAAAGCCGCGTCCGAACAAAAACGGACGCGGCTGCGAGCTACACGGAATAACTTTGGCTGACTTTAGTTGTTTGGGCTCAAGACACTGGAACCGGTTCACGCTCGCTTGTTGTTTCAAACGGCACCGGCAATTTGGTGTCGGGTGACGTGCGGCGTTTGAGTTTAACAGATCCCGGACGGATTTGACCTTCGGCACAAGCTTGCGCGAAAGCGGTAACGACACCCGGATCGTAACGAGTTCCGACAAAGCTCTCTATCCTCTCTATGGCATCCTCAAATTTCATTGCCAGCTGGTAGGGGCGATCCGTAGTCATCGCGTCGAAGGTGTCAGCCACCGCAACGATCTTACCCATCAACGGAATCTCGTCGCCTTTCAAACCCTGCGGGTAACCCTCGCCGTTAACCATCTCGTGATGCATGTACATACCGGGCAGGAATTCCTTCATCGCCTGTATTTGCGACATGATCTTGTAGCCCTTCTGAGGGTGCGTCTTCATTATCGTATACTCGTCGTCGGTTAGAGCCGCGGGCTTTTTCAGGATGTTGTCGTCAATGGCAATCTTTCCAACATCATGAAGCAGTGCACTGATTCTGATTTTTTCGCATTCGTCGTCTGGCAGGCCCAACCGTTGAGCAATTGCTACAGATATTCTCGATACCCGCTCTGAGTGGCCACGCGTATACGGATCCTTGCCATCTATCGCCGCTGCCAGACCCTTTACAGTTCCGAGAAACAATTCGCGGTTTTCATCTGCCGAGCGCTGCAAGTCTTTGATGTAGTGCTCAAGCTGATCCGTCATGAGATTAAACGATTCGCCCAGCTGGACCAATTCAGTTATGCTGCGAACTTTGATGCGTTGTGTAAAATCACCTGACGCAATGCGTTGGGCGCCTACGGCCAGCTCCTGGACCGGCTGGGTCAACTTCTTCGCGAAAAAGAAGCCGATCACCAGTGTCAGCATTCCCGCCACGACGCTTATCATGATTGTCTGCCGCCTCATATCAGCAACTGAAGCAAGCGCGGCCGATTCATCCTGAATGGCGATCACACCAAGCCGGGAGTACTTATCCAATTCGGCAGTGGCATATGAGCCGAGCATTCCCACATCACGCCCATCTCGTACCAGCGTGAAGGGTTCTAACGCTGACTGCACTTGTGTACCCGACTCCTGCCAATCGCGAACTACCTTAAGGTCGGTCATAGGCTTTTCGGAAAAAGCGACACTTGCCTCAGGATGCGCGACAGCGCGGCCGTTTTGATCCACCACGAAGACAACGGGAAGACCCGCATCCAATAGTTCACGCTCGCTCTTTGAGTTGGGCTGATGGACCGCTTTGAAAACTTCCTCAAACGAAACGATCGCTACAACTGCGGCGACTACACTATGACCGTTGTCCCCACCCATCACCGGCGCGGCAACGGTCAGGGCCATTTCCTGTCCCGATC
>JALYXE010000019.1 GCA_030947265.1 Acidobacteriota bacterium | reverse complement strand
CGCGGCGCGGACAACGGCTGCGCACGGATGGATACAAAGACTGACAATGTTACCAGGCAGAAAACGCTGGTGGTACGGGCGAGTTGGGTCATTTGCGGCGTGCTCATTTGTGATCCCTCGAATGTCTTTGGAGGTTGTTAGCGAGGCGTCAATGAATCGAGATAGTAAGCGCATAACTCGCAGTCGCGCCTTTTCGGCGCGCCGCCGACCGCATCATGAAAACGCGAATCACATAGTCACCTGACTCGACTGTGTGCAAAGACCAGTCAGTGGTTTCATTCATATCGATCGGCTTACCGTTTATCTAGACGACGAGATAAGCTGACGGATTCGATGACCCAAGATGCACGTTCATTTCCTGGCCCGCCTTAGCGCCCACTACATAGTCGCGAGCATCAAAGCCGACGATTCGGCCACGAAGCGTGGTTGAAGATCGCACGGTTTGAAATCGTACGCGCTGCGATTTGTTCTGAGCCGGCGCCGAAATCTGTGCGCCCAGCAAGATGACTAAGAGAAATGCACCGAGGATCACCTCGCGGTGGTTTGATCTACGATCCATGGACGCCCTCGCTTCCCAGCCTTCTAAAGTTAAGACGAAAACCAATAATATCACCAGAGGCAATCTCAAGAAGGAATCGGCCATCCCGGAGTGCCGACATCCTGTCCGCCAGCGGGCAAGGCCTGCTCAGTCCTACCGGAAGAATAACTTTGGAAAAATTCGCGCTGCGCGCGCAGGCAAACGGGACGTCCGCGCTCCGCGAGACTCGAATCGTCCCTCACAACTCGTCAAACATAACTTCATCGACATAGCACCAGCCCCACTCTTCACCCGGTTGGAATGACTTAACGATCGGATGATGGTTCGCATGAAAATGTTTGGTGGCGTGCTTGTGTGGCGAAGAGTCGCAGCAGCCCACGTGGCCACACGTCATGCAGATGCGCAGGTGCACCCATGTGCTGCCGATGCGCAGGCAGTCTTCACATCCATCCGCGCTGGGCGTGACTTCTTTAATTTGATCGAGATGTGTACAGACGTCAGTCATATATGATTCTCCCGGGTAATTGCTTGCTAGACGACCACTATGGAATTCTTGCTTCCTTGGGAGGGCTGGGGTAGGGCCCGAGCGAGATCCTCCACGGACATATATGTTGTTGTCGCGCATAATCACAATGACAACTTAAAAACACTTCGCTAAGCTTCGCACCCTCCCCTAGCCCCTCCCAGAGGGAGGGGAATCTTACTTATCCGGCTTTTTAAGAATAGTTTTGAGATCAATCTTGCTATGAAATGACGGCGCGCGGTGCATCAACTTCTTAGTCAGATCGGTGCTCAGCATTGCCTGCATCGCGAACCTCATGCTCGGATTACGATTCAAGAGTTGGCTGACCGCTTCCTTGGGCCAGGCAATGTAACGTGTCGGCACCAGTGCCCGCACCGTCGCCGTCGCCTGGCCACCGGCGATAAAAGTAACCTCGCCGATGAAATTACCATCTTTCAATTTGGCGACTTCCTTGCCGTTTGTCTCGACGCCAACCAGGCCATTGTAAATCAGCATTACCGAGTTGATGGGCTGCTTTTCAACCGCCAGCAGGTCACCCTGTTTTGCCTCGAGCCATTTGCCGACGCGCATCAGCTTCATGAACTCAAAAGGCGCAAAGTTCTTGAAAAGCGTCTGGTGCAATTCCTTCTCTTCTTCGGTGAAGTGAATGCCGGTGCGCTCTTTGATAATGATTGCAATCTGAACAATATTGATAACGGCAAAAAGGATGTTCCAGTAGATCACACTATAGAGCGGCGTGGCCGGCACGAAATAATTGAAGGCAATCCCTGCGAAACATGAAAGGATCGTCAACAAACGCAGCCAGAGAATGTCTTTCAGCAGGTACGCCGCCATCGTCAGGATGGATGCGAGATGTCCGGCCAAATGTCCGACTAACACATTAGAATCCACCAGGAATCCTCCGCGCGCGTTGGCGCCTTTTAAGCATGACGCGTCTGTCGATTTTCGGTTTGGAAATAAACACAAGTGCAATGTTGCCCCGGCGCGGGTAATCGCGCAAGGACTGTGCGCATTCGTAATGAAGTCAATACCACTTGCGTGAGCGGTGGCTTAATGACCCAACCCGCGAGTTGCTCGTTTGATCTACCCGCTCACCCGGGTGGTACCGACTTCATTCTCACACTATCAAAACTCTTCTCAGACCCTTATTTGTAGTCTAGTATGTCCCAGTGCCGCGCCGGCTTTCGCGAATGTTTCCACTCAGTCTCTTGCGAAGCAACTGAAGAATGATCAATAAAGTCACCCTCCGATTATTATCAGTTATTGTGCTGACGGCGTTCGCAGCCCTGCTTGTGAATAACATTATCAAGTTGCCGCCGACTCATGCTCAAAACTCGGCGCCGGCGCCGGCCAAGAGATGTGAAATCGCCTTTCCGCTACCAAGACCCAGCGACATGGGCGCAAAGAAGTTTGAAAAGCTGCTCTATTCATTCCTGGACCAGGGTTGTTATCAAAAGTGGGTTGCCGACTCGCAAATTCGTAATACGGGAC
>JALYXE010000005.1 GCA_030947265.1 Acidobacteriota bacterium | reverse complement strand
GATATGAGCAACTGGTGATGAAAGGAGACCGGCTGTATCTGTGGCTTAGAGCATCTCGTGATGTCACTTTCTCTGACGGTCACCATGAACTCGACCACGTAGATCTCGCGGTTTATCCTCCGGTTGGCGATAAGCCGGACCAGATCGCTGCCAATAAGGCAATCTACGATCAGAAAAACTCCGTCATCACTTTCCTCGGCAACGTAAAGATCGAAACGAAAGACGCCCTGAAAGTGAACACGGAATCGCTCGCTTACGATCAAAACACTGAAGTAGCCCATACTGGCGCGCCGATTTCGTTTGACCGTGAAAATGTCTCCGGTCACTCTACTGGAGCTATTGTTTTCGCGAAAAGTAAGAGGCTCGAATTGAAAAAGGACGTTGAAATCACAATAGCGCCCGAAATGCTAAGGGATCCCAAGGCCAAACCGTCCTCTACGAGATCGCGACCGGTAATAATTCACTCGGGCCAGGCGACATTTGAGCAAGAATCAATGAAACTCACTTTCGCGGGTGGGGTTACGGCCGAGCAGGAGCGTGACCTTATGAGCGGTGACAATTTATACGCCACTCTAAATGAGCAAAAACACGTTGAAAAGCTGGAGGTCCGCGGCCATTCCTATCTGCGTTCGATGGAGCAGGGCCGATCCGCGGAAGTGAATTCTGTCGATATGGACTTTTTTCTGGACAAGGATCAACGTCTCGAGCGCGCTGTGGCAATGCGTGATGCGGGGGGTAAGACACTCGACGCTGATTCGCAGTTGCAATTGACAGGTGCCAATTTGATCGAAGTGTTGTTTCAGGCGCAGGGCGACAGCAGTCTCCTGAAACAAATGCGTACCGAGGGCCGTTCGGTAATAAATCTTTCCGCGCCCAAGTCAAAAGCAACCGATCCGCAAGCCGCGAACAAGCGTCTTACGGCCGACGCTGTAAAACTTATTTGGCGCGTCACTGGCCGCGATCTGGACAAAGCCGAGGCAGTAGGTAATGCAGAGTTATTTGTTGACCCGGTGATCAAGAGCGCGAAAGCTGACAAACAAACGCTCACTGCTCCCCGCATCGATTGCGATTTTTTCGAAACCGGAAATCTCGCTCACAGCTTTACCGCTACCGGCGGCGCAAAAGCGGTAATCGAGCCCGTGCAAAAAGTCGAGGACCGGGGAACCCGCGTCCTCACGTCCCAGAAAATGACTGCCATCTTCGTAAAGGATACGCAGCAGGTTGAACGTATGGACGCGCAGGGAGACGCGAAGTTCAACGAGAATGATCGTAACGGCCTTGCGTCGAACATATCGTACACGGCTGTGGACAATACGGTGCGGTTCCGTGGCGGAGAACCAACAGTTTGGGATTCACGCGCACGAACCAAGGGAATCGAGCTGGATTCCAACTTGACTGAACATGTCTCTTATAGCCGGGGGAAAACAGCTACCACCTATTACAGCCAGGAGCAGACAAACGGTGCGACGCCATTTTCAAAAGTGAAGAGTCCTGTTTACATTGTCAGCGATCGCGGCGAATTTCACCGCGACAGTGGCGTGGCGATTTATACGGGGAATGCGCGCGCCTGGCAGGACGACAATTTTGTGCGGGGTGACAAACTTACAATCTATGTGAGCGAGAAACAGATGGACGCCACAGGGCATGTGCAAAGCGCCGTTTATAACGCCAGGCGCAGAAGTGAAGGAACTAACAGCCCGGTGCCGGTCTTTGCTTCGGCGGATTCGATGTCTTATTCGGATCTGAATCGAACCTTGCATTACGAAGGCAATGTCGATATTCGCCAGGCAACTGATCGCATCACCAGTGGAGTGGCGGATGTCTATCTTTACAAGGATTTAAGCGAGGTTGAGAAGACGATTGCGCAGAGCAATGTGGTGCTTACTCAACCGAACAGAAAAGGCAGTGGCGACTGGATTCAGTATACGAGCGCGGACGACGTTGCGGTGCTAAAAGGCAACCCGGCAAGAGTTGAAGATGTGGAGAAGGGAAGCACTGAAGGTGGCCGTTTGACCGTCAATATGCGAGACGGTAGAGTAACCGCGGATGACGTAAGAGGTCCACAATCTTCTGGACGGGTAAGATCGATACACAAAGTAAAGAAACAGTAGCTCACAGAATAAGTGGTTAATCTTTCTATTGCGATTACTCATGAGCATCCAGGCCAAAGGCATAGAGATCGCCGAGCAACCTGACAGAAAGTTGGTTCTGGATGAGCCCAGTGTAACGCGTCGCTCAGTCGACAAAGCGTCTCCTTCCGCACTGGCCGGAACCAATCTGCAAAAGACTTACGGCAAGCGCCGGGTAGTAGACGATGTCAGTCTGTATGTGGAAAAGGGAGAGGTCGTCGGGCTGCTGGGAGCGAACGGCGCGGGAAAAACTACGACGTTCTACATGATGGTGGGCCTCGAGCGTCCTGATTCAGGAATAGTCAGTCTTGGCGGCCGGGACCTTACTAGACTTCCCATGTATCTCAGGGCGCGCCTGGGTCTCGGTTATCTTCCTCAGGAGCCTTCCATATTTCGCAAGATGACGGCGGCACAAAACATTCTTGCGGTGCTCGAGACCATGGCACTCAGAAGGCGCGAGCGACTCACTCGGCTTGAAGAGTTGTTAGAAGAATTTGGAATCGCCCACGTTCGCAACACGCGCGGCGACGCGCTTTCGGGTGGCGAGAGGAGAAGAACGGAAATAGCGCGTGCACTCGCCACCGAGCCGAAATACATTCTGCTTGACGAGCCCTTCGCCGGAATTGATCCCAAAGCTGTCGATGACATTCAAAATGTCATTATTTATTTACGCAATCGTAGCATCGGAATATTGGTTACGGACCACAATGTTCGCGAGACGCTGGGAGTTACGGACCGGGCGTACATTATGGCCGATGGCCGTATTTTCCGCTCCGGCGTTCCGCGGGAATTGACCGAAGATGCTGAGGTGCGGCGGCTTTATCTTGGCGAGAAATTCCGAATGTGAAACTGGCGCGCCCAAATCGACTCCAATCGAGTATAATCTTCCTGCGCGTTAAGGCTAAAAATAACAAATAAAGCGTCCCCCTTGCCCTGAAGAATGTCTCTTAAACTAACTACCAGCCTCTCTCAACGACTCGTGCTAACACCGCAATTGCGGCAGCGCATCGAGATGTTGCAGATGACGACTCTGGAGCTGACTGACCTGATTCAGCAGCAACTACTGGAGAATCCGGTTCTTGAGGAGGTTGTCACTCAGGAAGAGGTCGGTGAGCTGGCGGAAAAGATTCTTGACCACCTCGCTGGCGCGGATCCAGGCGCAGCGCCCGATCAACCTCAGGTGGAAGCTACCGAGCCCGAGCTCGGCAGCCCCTCTTCCAACGGATCTGGTGAATTAGAAAGTCTGTCGACGACATATGCGGAAGGTGAGGTTGAGCGCGGCGATAGTGAGGTTCACGAAACCGCCGCTCCCGATTTGAGTGAGGATTCGGTTGGGGATGAAATCGTTGGTGAGGAATCTGCCCGCGATCCTTTTGAAGAAATCGACTTCGGCCGCGAGTTTCAGGATTATCTCGACCCCGGGTATAAGACCCAGGAGATCGAGTACAAAGAAGATGCGCCGACCTTCGAACAGTTTCTGACAAGACCCCCCTCGCTTGCCGATCATCTCGAGTGGCAACTCCACATGAGTCCGGTCGAGGCCGAGGTTTGTGAGGCGGCAATCATCGTGATCGGCAATCTCGACGCGGATGGCAGGCTCAATGCCACCAATGAGGAAATCGCCGCGATGGGTGGTTGGACCGAGGAGACTGTGGAGAAAGCCAGGCGGTCGGTCATGCATCTGGATCCGATAGGATGCGGGGCAAGGAATGTCAAGGAATGCTTGCTGGTGCAACTCGATGTGAAAGGTGAAAGTGATCGCTTGGCTGCCAGGTTGATAAGTGATTACCTTGCGGATTTGCAGCAACACAAGCTGGCTCATCTCGCGAAGCAGATCGGAAATGACGTTGACACTTTGCTAAATGAGCTGCAATTCATTCGGACACTCGATCCCTATCCCGGACGCCGTTACTCCGCCGAAGAGCCCATTCTGATTTCACCGGAGATCTACATCGAGAAACTTGACGAAGACGATGAGGACTACGTGATCTATTTCGCGGACGATGGCAGCCCGCGACTCCGTGTTAGCCAGCAATATCAGCAGATGCTCAGTAAGTCGGATGTCAGCAACGAAACTAAAAGTTTTATTCGAGAGAAAATGCGTTCCGCAGTGGACCTTCTACGCAACATCGAACACCGCCGTCAGACGATTTACAAGGTTGTAGAGTCGATTGTGAACCGACAGAGAGATTTTCTTGATAAGGGGGTTCAGTACATCAAGCCGATGATGCTGAAAGACATTGCCGAGGACATCGGCATGCATCTTTCTACGGTTTCGAGGGTCGTCAATCGGAAGTATGCTCATACGCCGCAGGGGGTTATCGAACTGCGCCGGTTTTTTACCGAAGGCATGTTGAATGAAGATGGCGAAGAGGTTTCCACACGGATTATTAAGTTGAAGATAAAGAAGCTCATTGAAGAAGAAGATTCCCATAATCCTGTTACGGATGATCAGGTAGTCAAGATTTTAGTCAGGGATGGAATAAAGTTATCTCGGCGGACAGTCGCCAAGTATCGCGACCAGATGAGTATTCCCGGCTCGCGTGAGCGTCGCGCAGTGGTGTAGCCCGATTGTGTGGCGGGCGAATCCCCGTGTTTGCCCAGTTGGGCGCACACGAAGGTGCGCCTGTATGCCGGCCCCGCAACTCGCGTAATCGGGAATACGTCGTGCAAGTTCCTGATGATTTCGCCGAACGTGATCTGAGTTTGGCAAGCGGTACTATGTTCATCAAGGTTGAGAAGGGAACCGCATTCATGAGGTTTGAATATACAGGTCGTCACGTTGAAGTTTCCCCCGCCATTCGCAAGCACGTTGAAGATCACTTCAAGAAACTCGAGTATATTTTTAACGGCACCACAGCCGCCTGGACGCATGTCATCATCGACGTTGAAAAAAATCGGCACATCGGCGAGCTGATAGTTCACTGGCGCGATCGCACTTTGACAGCGAAGGACATCAACGCCGACATGTACATGGCGTTGACGCGGGCGATTGCGAAGATTGAAAAGCAGGCCCTCAAGCTAAAGAAAAAGATCATTGATCGAAAACAGGGAGCGCAACGCACGGCGGCAGTGGCTCCCACGCCTGATGGTAAACTTGAAGCGGCGCCGCGGCCACCCAGGATACTCGCGGCCCGCCGTTATTCAATTAAGCCGATGACTGCAGAGGAGGCAGCGATGCAGCTGTCGTCGGAGACGGATCAGTTTATCGTGTTTCGCGACGCTGATACCGAGCGAATTGGTGTGCTCTATAAGCGCGCAGATGGAAATTTTGGCCTGATCGAACCCTGAATTGAGTTGCCGGCCATAGTCCGGTCGCTTCATAGACGATCACACCTTTGCGCCCGGGACCTTGCCGCCTGGAAGAAGATCGAGGCACGTGTCGTTCTTCTGCCTTCTAACCGCGCATGCGACTTCCCATGAAACAAACGGTAGATAGGAATCAGGACTCCAACGAAGCGGCCCCTGACATCATCGTCATCACCGGATTGAGCGGCTCCGGGATGTCCTCGGCAACTAACGCTTTCGAGGATCTGGGTTACTTTTGTGTGGACAATTTGCCGATCACCTTGCTGCCCACATTTGCGCGGCTCGTCAAGGCAGGTACAGCGCAACAGGGCATCGAGCGTGCAGCTATCGTGATCGACATCCGCGAAGGAACTTTCCTGGCGGATTTTGAAAAACAACTAAGCGCGCTAAGGGCCGCTGGACTGGGTGTTTATGTTTTGTTTCTCGAAGCGTCTGACGATGTTTTGCAACATCGTTTCAGCGAGACGCGCCGACCGCATCCGGCCGACAAAGCGCAGGGGTTGCCACAGGCAATCGGCGCCGAGCGTTCAGCCATGTCCCGCATTCGTGCTCTCGCCGATCAAATTATTGATACCTCCGAACATACCGTCCACACGCTTCGTCGTCACCTGTTGGAACGTTTCAGTCCTGATCGCAAGGGTGGACCAATGCGCGTTCAGGTCCTGAGCTTCGGTCATAAATTCGGCAATCCCGGCGATCTGGAATTACTGTTCGACGTCAGGCACCTTCCAAATCCCCACTTTGTCGCCGAGCTAAAACCACTTTCCGGGCATGATAAACGAGTAGTGAAATACCTCAGATCGCAGCCGGAGGTTGAAGAGACTTTGACCCGCTTCAGCGACC
>JALYXE010000592.1 GCA_030947265.1 Acidobacteriota bacterium | reverse complement strand
GGTTACCGATTGAGCGGAAGAGGGTAAAGCAAGCCCTCCGAGGATAAAAAAAAGACAAGCAGCTGCGAGTTTCAACCTTTGGGTCACCTTTGAATCATAATTTAAAATAAGATCAGAGCAAATCGTGCTGCTGTCTGCTGAATTGTACACGCATCCGGGCGTTTTCCGTTCCTTCAAATCAGAAAGCGTTGTTTGCGGAACGCATTTCCATCTCGTCGATGATCTGCTGAGCAGCTCGTGCGGGATCATTAGCCCCGAGAATGGGACGGCCTACTACGAGATAGTCCGCGCCAGCCATAATTGCTTCGCGAGGTGTCGTCACACGTCTTTGATCGCCAGAGGATGAGCCTACCGGGCGGATTCCCGGAGTCACAACGATGAAGCCTGGCTTCTTCACGGTGGACCGGATGATACCGATCTCATGCGAGGAAGCGACTACTCCATCCATTCCACTCGCTTCAGCAAGCAAGGAAAATCGCCGAACCAAATCCTCAGGATTGGTACTCCACCCAGCTTCGGCAAGCGAGATTGCGTTTGCACTGGTGAGAACTGTCACGGCGATGACCAGAGGTCGTGTAAAGCCTGCAGCATCCGCAGATTCAGCTGCAGCCTGGGCTGCGCGTCGCATCATTTCACTGCCACCCGCGGCGTGCACATTCACGATAGAGATACCGAGGCGCGCAGCCTCAGCCGCCGCGGCAGCTACTGTATTTGGAATGTCATGATATTTCAGATCCAGAAAAACTCGGGCGCCCGAGCTTACAATTTCAGAAACCAAACCAGGACCGGCGGCGGTGAAAAGCTGCGAACCGATTTTGAACATACCTGCGATTCCACGAAGTATATTCACCAGCCGTAATGCTTCGTCGGCAGTTTCTACATCAAGCGCTACGATTAATTTGTTTTTGGTCATAGTTATTAATTCGTAATTCCCTCTTGACCGCCGTCGCGGGCCCTGCCCGTTGCATGGAGTACAGGCCTTGTGTCAAAACTCATGTTGCTGAAAGAAATCATCCTACATTGCCGCACAATGCAGAACCGTTGGCGGTAGCCAATGGATGCTAACAATCAAGTTAGGCTCATTGTTTCTCTTCCAAAGTTGTGCGGAAAACATAGCATCTTCCAGATTTGATTGAGTGCTAGCATCCATTGGCTACCGCCAACGGTTCTGCGTCATGTGGCGAGGTCGCCCGGATTTGGCACCGGCTTCTTTCACTCTTCCGAGTTTTGAAACAGGCTCACAGCCTCGAGTGTCAAGAGGCGACTTACGGAAGGTCGCAGAGCTTTCGCACATCAGGGGGGCATAGCCGATGCTCCGCACACCAGGGGGGGCATAGACCACAGAAAGATCAACCTGCGAACTCTTTCGCGCGCGACCCTACTGCCTCATCAAGCGAGACAAAACCCTCGTTGGAAATAATCCGACGGAGGCCCTCATTTATTTTCATTGCAATTGACGGCCCTTCGTAAATGAAACCGGTATAGATCTGAATCAAGCTGGCGCCGGCGCTAATCATCCCCCACGCATCCTCCGCGTTGAAAATTCCACCAACGCCAATCAGTGGCAGGGAACCGTTTGTCAGATTGTAAAGTCTTGCAATCATTTGCGTAGCCAGGAGTTTAAGCGGAGCGCCGCTTAGGCCTCCCGCGCCGCACGCGCGCACCTTGTCTGGATGTGTTTTAAGGCTAGCTCGTTCGGTCGTTGTGTTGGTTGCAATTAGACCAGCAACCTTATTGTTTTCCGTTACTTTCACAACCGCTTCCAGATCACCAGGATCGAGATCGGGCGAAAGCTTAACCAAAATAGGCAGAATCCCGCGGCCCTGACTTTGCTCCGCTAGTTCTTTATTACGTTTCTGGAGCGCACGCAACAATTCGTCAAGCTGATCTGACTCTTGAAGTTCGCGCAAACCAGGAGTGTTCGGCGAACTGACGTTGATAGCTACGTAGTCTGCTACCGGATAAACCAACTCAAAACTCTTCAAATAGTCGTCAGCAGCTGCGGTCAAAGGAACTGCTTTACTCTTTCCAATGCTCACTCCAAGAACGTAATCGGATTTCTTGTGCTTAACACGTTCGGCAAATGCCCGCGCGCCCTGGTTGTTGAAACCGGCGCGGTTGATCAACCCTTTGTCGAGAGGCATCCTGAAAAGGCGCGGCCGTTCGTTACCTGGTTGCGGACGATATGTGACTGTGCCTGCTTCAATGAAACCGAATCCCAAGGTGGCGAGGGACTCGAGTGCGATTCCATCCTTATCAAAACCGGCGGCAAGACCAACTGGATTGGAAAACGTTAAGCCAAAACGCCGCAGCTTCCCAAAAGGGCTGCGCTTGAAATGGTCGCCCAGCAAGGTTTTTGTAAGTGTTGGCGCGATCGAAAGGGATTGCAATGCAAGTTCGTGGGCCGTCTCAGCGGGTAAGCGGAAAAGTAAAGGTCGCAGCAATGAACGATAGAGCATCAAAAGTAGTGACAAGTGAAAAGTGACAGGTGACGAGCGAGCCCGATTCTATCTTTTTAGTTCATAAGCTTCCACTCGTTGCGGTTTGACTCGGACTACAC
>JALYXE010000591.1 GCA_030947265.1 Acidobacteriota bacterium | reverse complement strand
TTCCATGAGTGGTCAGCGCTTCTGAAAGTAGAGAGAGCTCATCGCCTTCTTCGAGTGCCCGAACGGAGGAACGGGCGAGCGATTCTGCTTTCGTGAATTGACGTTGGGCGATGAACACGCGGGCACGCGAATCATCCACCTGGGCCACCATTCCCTTGTCATTCAGAGACACAAAAAGAGAACGTGCCAGATCCAGATGTTCCCGAGCTTCTCTGAGCCGGTCTAACTGAAGAAACAGGTAACCAACGTTGTTTTCAACCAGCGCGACGAAGCGCTTATTCCCTGCCTGCTCAGCATGAAAGCTCGCGGCCGAGTACTCCAGAAGTGCCTGGTCTATGAAGTCTTCTCTATTGCCGGCCAGACCAACGTTTTTGAGTACGGTCGCATACTCGTTATGGAATTTTCCTTTGAGAGTATCATTGCCGCTGGCTTCAAATAGAGGGGCAGCTTCTCGATGAGTTTTTAGAGAGTTTTCATATTGCCTGGAGACTTTTTCGACAATAGCCCTATTTAGCAAAGCGCGTAGTCGCTGCTCGCTTTGAAGGTCACCAAGTTGCATCAGCGCGTCATCCAGGCTAACCCGAGCTTCATCAAATGCTCCTTCGCGCCAGTAACAGATGGCTAAATCCACGCGAGCTTCGGCGACACGTTCAGCAAGGTCGGCTTCTTCAAAAATTCGACCTGCCTCCGAAATCAGATCCTTGGCGATCTCCTGGGCACCTGTTATCTGGCGGGCACTGCCGATCCAACCGGAAAGGGCACCAGCCCTCAGAAACACTTCCGCTCGCGCAATCGCATTCAAACCGTCGACCCGCGGACGGTCACCTATGCGCTGCCAGAATTCGCTGATCGCGTCGCGCGCCTCTTCGAATTCGCCAGCTTCCTCAAGCTCTCTCGCGCGCGCGCAGTACAATTGCGGGCGCTGGCTAAGGCTAAAAGTGCTCTTCTGTTGTGCTAAAACCGCGGAATCTATTTTCATGTGAGGTCACCTCTTTATTTAGCTGCAAGAAACCTTGCAAGTGGATTAGCAGGCGGCTATCATGCGCCTCGTTAAAGACCTTGCAGTTGGCTCTCAGCTTCGTGATCAACTGCCTTTTACCAACCCGAAAAACTAAGTTAGGAGAGAAACAATGAAAACCCTGAAAGCGATCTGCACAGCAGCAATTCTCGCTTTGGCCCTTGGTGTTCCAGCTTATGCCGGTGAGATTAGCAGCCCGGGCTCGCCCAGCCCAGCGCCTGTCCCGCCAGCAGCTGTCACATCGTCTGGCGATATCAGCAGCCCGGCTGTCGCGTCCACCGCGCCTGGCGATGTTGGTTTCCCACCAGGATTGGCCGATATCGTTTTAGCTTTGGCGTCGATCTTTTGAGGTACAAAAGCCTTCGCCCAGCGAATTAAGGTTTCAATTTCCCGTCGACGACGCCCTGCCTGAGTTAGTGTGCGGCTTGCCCGGTTGTAATGCTTATGCCTGGCAAGGGGGCCCGTGTAAGGGCGCATGCTACCTTCATATGGCAATGGACGCAAGAGCGAATTGAGCAAAACCGTCAGAACGGGCCTGAATGGGATCCCACGAATGGAGGTCTGGGGACACGCGGTACGTGTCTGAGGAGACTTTAGTGGGCGTTCGCTGCGACCAGCTTCTGCACTGTCTCCAAAGTATCTATTTCGTTCGGCTGCTTATCCGGTCGCAAACGGAGAATTCTTGGGAAACGGAGAGCGTAGCCGCTTTTGTGCCTTTTAGATTCCTGGACGCGATCAAAAGTGACCTCAATGACGATACGCGGTTCAACCAGCCGGACTCTTCCGTGGGCAAATTCCCGGATTGTGTGCTGCGCGAACCAATCCGTCATTTCTGAGAGTTCAGCGTCCGTTAGGCCGGAATACGCCTTGCCGATGTTTAACAGCTCGTCATCTTCTTGAGATCGGCGAATGGCAAATGTGTAGTCGGAAAGTAGATTCCTACGCTTTCCATGACCCACCTCAACGGCAGTGACGACGACATCGAGAGTCGCAATCGCCCGTTTTAGTTTCAGCCATTCGCGCCCGCGCCGACCCGGTTTATACGAAGACGTGGGACTCTTGATCATTAAGCCTTCGTTTCCCCGCATTCGGGCATGTTTGAATTCGGCATCGAGCGCGGCAACCTCCCTGAATCTTTTCGCCAGAGATACTCGAACGGTGCCGTCATTTGGGATTAACTCCTCCAAAATCTGGCGGCGCTTCTCGAGAGATTGATCGGTTAACACCCGTCCACCGGCGTATAAGAGATCGTAAGTTACGAGGATGACAGGAACTTCGGTCAACAACTCTTCGCCAATCGTCTTTCTGCCTAGACGCTTTTGCAGCTCGCTAAACGGCAGGATTCGCTCACCGCGAGCTGGAACGATTTCCCCGTCGATTACGGCATCCGTGTCGAGGTTCCTGAGTGGTAAGACAAGCTCAGGAAAGCGATGCGTGATCTCATCCATCGTGCGCGAGTAAATTGCTACTCGCCCGTCCCTCGTATGTGCTTGTGCGCGAATTCCATCAAACTTGTCCTCGACGAAAAATTCGTCCGGCATGATCCGCGCGATGTCTGCAAGATCCGCGGCGGGAGTTGCCAGCATGAACTTGATGGGGTGAAAAAGACGCATATTGACGTCTTGTAAATCCCTTGCTCGGGCCCGTATGGCTGTTTCCCCAATGTCGCCTAGAAGCATATTTACCTGGGCTACCTGTGGTAACGGTTGATCAAAAGCACGCGCGATTGCATCTTCGACGAGGCTTTCTCTAAGCCCGATTCGCAAATCTCCAGCAAGCAGTTTAATAAGATACTTCGCCTCTAGTGGTGTGGCATGACTCAATACTGCAGCCAACAAGCTAACTTTGTTCTTTATTCCGCGAGTTTCGCTTAAGCGAGTGATGATTGATTCTGTTTCGGCAAGACTTATTGTGGGTTGACGGAAGTGCCTCGTTTCTTTAATGGCTTCATGTGCTGCCTCACCAGCATCTCCAAGGCGCACGTAAATAGGCTGAAGCTCATCGCTGCTAAAACCCGTAGCTTCACACAAAGCGGCGGTGATTATGCTGCCGCCGACATTGGTTGTTCGCGAATCGTTAGAAGCGAATTGGTGACCTGCAGCGTAACGGGCCGCGCGACCCAGGTCGGCGTCGTCAAGCTGCTTTAGGTAATTTCCCAGAAGTGCAGTCTTCTCGAGTTTCCTGGTCGTGGCCGCGATATTCTCCGCCACTTCGGCCAATCGCTGCAGAGAGCCGGCAATCGCGTCAGAGGATGTCGATATCGATGACGCATCTTTTTCAACCGAAGCTGCCATAAGAGCCCTTCTCGGACGAGCCTTGGGGATTTCTTTAACTTGCTTGAGATACTGCTGACAAGTTGAAAGGTTGCGTGACATGCTGAGAAGGTGTCAAGGGCGGAGTCAGCGTAACTGGCGGGGGCGATGACTACGGCTGAGTTGCGGCAGTGGTTATAGTAACTTCTGCTTTAACAGGGCAGAGGTTACAATCGTCATCCTTCAGACTGGCTTTGTCAGAGCGGAGGTTACCATCGTCATTCATGGCTTTCTCTCGAACGAGTCGAAAGGAGTTTGCAGAAAGTGGTTTTACTAATTCTCGAATCGCTTGGCAGTACCGAACTACTTTTCATACTAGTGATGGCGCTGGTGTTTTTCGGCCCGCGCAAGCTGCCACAATTGAGCCGCAGCCTGGGTAAGAATCTTGCGGAATTCCGCCGAGCCTCCGAAGAATTCAAAGCCACATGGAATCGAGAGGTTAGTCTCGAAGAATTCAACGATATCGGTAGTACCGTTGATCGCTCGTTGCCGGCCAAAGAAAACTCGATACTGGAAAGCGAAACATTGGACCAACCTCTACAACCTCCCTTCGTTGAAGCCGTAGCTCCGGACCGGGTGATACCTCATCAACCCGGGAAGTCAGACGCGCTTAATTCTTCCGCCAAGACTGATTTGTCTTCCGGCGGAACTGATTCGGAAATGGTAACTGTTCTGGCTGAACCCTCACGAAAGCGCGACTGGTTATGAGGTTGGTGGGACCGACACAAGAATAATGTCAACGTTCCTAAGAGCACTTGCCTCAGGGAAGGGCAACGAAGAACAACTCGGCGGCCAGATGTCCTTTTTGGAACATCTGGATGAACTAAGAAGCCGCCTGATTCGATCAATCGTCTTTGTAGTCCTGGCAGCCAGCGTGGCGTGGTTTTTTTCCGATCGCATTTACAACTTTCTTGCTGTTCCAGTAGAGCGCGCGCTCGCCGAGGCACAAAGACGTCAGGTGCCGATTAACGGATTGACGGGTAACGAGAAGATCCTGCCACTGATTTCGGTTAAAGAAAACGATGTCGGACGCTACATTTTTTCTGAAGAAACAAAGCTGGGGACCAGCGTGATTCCTGTCGGCGCCTCCGTGATGGCCAGGGCCGCAAAGGATGCCCAGGGACAACTGGGACTTTTTACTGATGAATCGCTCTATGCCGGAAACACCATAATCCCCAAAGGCGTGCGACTTCCTGTCGATTTTAAAGCGGTTCCGCAGGAATACTCCGGCATCACAGACAAGTTAATCGTGACGAGCGCAATGGAGCCGTTTGCGCTTTATGTAAAGGTATCGCTGTATGCGGCGTTCTGCGTGTCAGTGCCATTTTTGCTGTGGCAAATCTGGGCTTTCGTCTCACCCGGGTTATATCCCCACGAGCGCTCTTACGTTACGCCGTTCATCTCCCTCTCCTCCATCTCGTTTGTACTGGGAGCCATGTTCGCCTACAAGGTAATTTTTCCGCCCGCGGCAAGATATCTGCTCGGGTTGGGACAGGACTTCAGGCTGTTGTTAAAAGCGGACGACTACTTTGATTTCATCATCTTGGTGATGTTGGGCATGGGGGTGGTTTTTCAAATGCCGGCGATAACTTATGTGCTGGCGCGGATCGGGCTTGTCACGGCGAGGCTTATGGTGCGGGTTTGGAAAACGGCTATTATCGTTATCCTGATTGCGGCGGCGGTCCTTTCGCCCACTAACGACATCCCAAATATGCTGCTGTTTGCGGCGCCGATGTTTGTTCTTTACATAGTCTCGATTTTCGTGGCCTGGATATTTAGCCGCCCCAGAACACCCGTTTAGATCGAACAGATCTGGCTTGTTAAGTGAACTTTGAAAACGGCTCCGGCGCGCCCGGACTCGCGCTTAAAAGGCAACGAAAGGTGGCATTTTGAGCATCTTGACTGTGTTTGCGACGAGGCTTTAGAATCATTTTTCCGCATCGTGCCCGACTCATTGCCGGCAACTTGAGTTTCAGAAAAACGTTCGCCGAAGTTTTAGTAGGAGTTTAGTTATGTCTTTCCAAAAAGCCTTTCTTCGACTGGCCATTTTTCCTCTAGTTCTAACTGCCACCGGCCTGTCAGGCTTTGGGCAGGATCCCAGGCAGGCGCAGCAGGATCCTATGGAAAAGCCTCGCAATGTGAAGCCGGAGCTCAAGAAGGCTTACAAAGACTGGTTAGATAAAGACGTCACTTACATTATTACGGATGAAGAACGAAAGGCTTTCAAGAAACTTCAGACCGATGACGAACGGGAAAAATTTATTGAAGAATTCTGGCGCAGGCGCGATCCCGACCCGGACACCGACGAAAACGAATTCAAAGAGGAGTATTACGAGCGCATCGCGTATGCCAATGAGCACTTCGCCTCGGGAATACCCGGTTGGAAAACCGATCGTGGACGAATCTGGATCATGTATGGAAAGCCCGATGAAAAGGAAAGTCATCCGGCGGGCGGGAATTACGACCGTCCCTCCTATGAGGGCGGCGGTAGCACCTCAACCTATCCGTTTGAAACCTGGTTCTATCGTTATCTTCCGGGAGTAGGTTCAGGCGTAGAAATCGAGTTTGTCGATCCCACCGGCAGCGGAGAGTATCGCATTGCTCGCAACCCGAACGAGAAGGACGCGATGTTGAATGTTCCCGGGGCAGGTTTAACTCTGTCAGAACAACTGGGACTGTCTAGCAAAGCAGATCGAATATCCGGAATTGGCGGTGTCGGGGCGCAAAACTATCAGCGGGAACAAGACAGTCCTTTTTCGCGTCTCCAATTGCTGGCCGATCTGAGTCGTCCACCACAGGTGAAGTTCAACGATCTCGCAACGGCAGTTAACACTGGCGTGATTGAAGAGAATCCGCTGAACTTCGATATTCGCGTAGATTATTTCCGCCAGTCAGACGAGCGCGTGATTACCGCCTTCACGATCCAAACTGACAACAAGGATTTGGTGTTTCAGGATAGCGGAGGATTGCAACAGGCGCGAATTAATATTTTTGGAAGAATTACCTCGGTGGCGGGCCGTCGCGCAGGCATTTTTGAAGATCCTGTGATCACGACCGCAACGACTGAGGAACTGACTGAGGCAAAAGACCGCAAATCTGCTTATCAAAAAGCGGTGGCTCTTGCGCCCGGAACTTATAAAGTTGATGTCATTGTCCGCGATGTGACATCGGGAGCAACTGGTGTGAAGCATGTGGGCTTCACAGTGCCCAAGTATGATCCGCAGAAGCTTTCTACCTCTACTCTTGTACTTGCGGCGAAATTGGAGAGCCTGGTCGATCGACCGGCCGTCGGGCAATTTGTTATTGGACAGACAAAAGTGATTCCGAACGTCTCCGGGGTTTACCATCGCGGCCAACCCGTGGGAGTTTACCTCCAGGTCTACAACGCGGGAATCGATCAAACCACACTGCGACCTTCGGTCGATGTTGAGTATGCACTTTCTAAAGATGGCAAGGAGCTTGGCAAGCAATCTGAAGACTGGCGCGGCATGAGCGATTCAGGTCAACGTTTGACGCTCGCCAGACTCATTGATACGCGCGCTTTACCTCCCGGTGAGTATGAGTTAAGCGTCCGCATTCGAGATCGCGTTTCGGGACAGGCGCTCGCACCAGCAGCGAAATTCACGGTTGTTCAATAGGACCGAAAATAGTGAATCGTGAATAGTAAATAGAAAGAGCAATCGCGAAAGAATCACGTGCCGCCAGAACTATTTACGATTCACAATTCACTATTTACGTCCCTGGTAGCTTGCTCTGACTGTATCCAGCTTCGTATTTCCCTGAACCGAATTGCCACGAGCGTCAACGACATCTACCTGAAATCCTGGATATGACGGCCGAAATCTCATCGTCTTCCAGGTCTTCACTGTAATGTCTTTTTCTGCGGCACGGTGATAGCCATATTGCGGTAATCCGGCTCGATCACCGCGCACGTCCGCTCCGCTTAAGTGCAGTATGCGCACGGCGAAGCCTTCGACGCGCCTGATCTTCCTCTCAACATTTGCCACGGATGACATCTTCTAGTCTGCAATTATAGCGGAATCGGGGCCCAGGCGGCTTGAGAGCGGATGTTAGAATGATTGGAAATGAACAATCGGATTGAGCTTGTGGGACTTACCCAGGTCGAACTCGTGGAAGTTATCAAACAAACCCACGAACCGGACTATCGCGCGCGCCAAATCTTCACTGCGTTGCACCGCCGCCGCCAGCAAAGTTTCGATGAAATGAGCGATCTCCCCAAAGCGTTGCGCGAGCATTTGCACGAAGTTGCAACTGCTACAACGCTAACCGTCGAATCATGCTACGTCTCGGAAGACGGAACGAGGCGCTTCTTGATGAAGACCCATGATAATCTTCCGGTTGAGACAGTTTTTATCCCTGAAGAGCGCCGCGACACGATCTGCTTCTCGTCGCAGTCCGGCTGTCCGTTGCAGTGCACTTTTTGTCTTACGGCGCAGCTGGGTTTATTGCGTTCCTTAACTCCGGGAGAAATCGTCGAGCAGATAATCATCGTGCTCAATGACGCATACGGCGTTGGCGCAAAACCTCCGCGCGGCACGAACCTCGTCGGCATGGGCGCGGGCGAACCATTTCTTAATTTCGATTCGCTGATGAAAGCATTGCGGATCATGGCGGACGAGCAAGGGCTGCACATCGTCCCCCACCGCGTGACGGTTTCAACTGCCGGAGTTGTTCCTCGTATTCGCGAATTAGCCACAATTTCACCGCGGCCGAATTTGGCCGTTTCCCTCGCAGCCCCCACGAATGAACTGCGCGAGGAACTGATGCCGATCAACAAAAAGTGGCCCCTCGAGGAGCTACTGGATGCATGTAAGGAGTTTCAACAGACGCTTAAAGTGGGCGAGCGATTTACCTTCGAGTATGTAATGTTGGACAACATTAATGACTCTATTGAACAGGCGCGACAACTCGCAAATCTACTCAATCGACACGGTGTGCAAGCGAAGGTAAATTTGATTCCGCACAATCCGGCGGATCCGCTCCCGTATCAGCCGTCTCCTCAGGAGCGAGTGGAGCAGTTCAAATCAATTCTGGAATCGAAAGGCGTCCGCGCTTATGTCCGCAGACCGCGGGGTAGGGATATCTTTGCAGCGTGCGGACAACTAGCCGCTCGGCGCGGAGCGAATGCCGTCAATCATCTGTAAAGGAATCTCAGGGTTGGCAATGGGGCATTCGTCCGCATGATCTGATTCGCAGCGGCCGCCTATTTGAGTCGAAAGCCGGTAAGGCCTGGCCTCAAAGAGCACTTGTTCTTCAAGACTTTGTAATTCTTTTGCTTTTCAATGTGGCTTGGTTAAGCGGCCTGATGATCTTCCAGGTATCCGATGACAACTGAAAAACTAATGCGAGCTCTGATTCAACTGCTATTCGTAACAAGCTTGATCATTCAACCAGCGAGTTTCTTCGCCTCGCCGACTCCACAGTCAGCGCCGAAGATCGGACTAAACGGGACGCTCCCATCGAGTAAGACGCAGCGTGGGCGAACCGTTCGGGCGACGGTGGTAATGGATATCCCGTCGGGATATCACATTAACTCGAATCACCCGCTGGAGAAGTTTCTTGTCGCCACGCATGCGCAGGTTGAGGCGCCAAAAGGAATTCGCGTAGGACCAGTTGGGTACCCACGCGCGGTGCTGCGAAAATTCAAGTTTTCAAAAAACCGAGTGTCGGTTTACGAAGGGCGCGCGACCATGACCTTCAATGTTACGGTGCCGCGGAATTTCGCCTCAGGCCCAACGGAAGTGAAGGTGCGAGTAAGATATCAGAGTTGCAACGACGAGGTTTGCTTTCCGCCGCAGACACGCGACGTCAGCTTATGGTTGACGATCGAATAAAAGGGTAAAGGGTAAGGGGAAAGGGGTAAAGGGTAAAAGGGGAATGGGTTAAAGGGAACAGGGCGAGAAGAAATGCGTGTTTTGTCAGCTAAAGGACGCCACTAACG
>JALYXE010000578.1 GCA_030947265.1 Acidobacteriota bacterium | reverse complement strand
GCTCAAGTCAGAGTGACCATTGTTCTATCATTTCTGGAACCCCCTTATCACGGCGGGCCGGCACCAAGAAAAACAATGCCATCACAACAGTTTGCACTAGAACACACAAGCGCGGCACAAACTCTCGAGGCATGCTCCTGTCGTATTTTGATTCAGCAGGTGAGCACAGGACGCGTGGCAACGGGCTCGCAGCTTCACCCAAATTTGTCTAATGCTTGCGCAAAGAGAATGCCGAACGATCCCGTGCGGTAATCGGCTACCATCGCGCACCTTGGAGAAACAATCGATGGGCTCGCCGTTTGAGTTACGATGCTGCTTCCAGCAGAAAACACGACTTAATAGCTCGCGCCGTTGGAGCAAACTAAAGAATGCTAAATTAGTTCCATTCCACTGGATTGAATAACGTCTATTTCTATGAAGATTTCCATTTACCGGGTTGCGCGACTCGTCATCTCTTTCACGGTGCTGGCTGTGCTTGCCTTAGCGCGACCTGCTCATAACGCAAGTACACACTCGGTTACTGGTACTGCTGTGTATTACAGCGACAAGATGAACGGGAAGAGTCTTGCAGCGAAAGGCGAGAAATATGACAGCAGCGCGTTGACCGCGGCCACGCATGGAGGATTTCCACTTGGGAGTACGGTAAAAGTCACGAATCTGAGTAACCAAAAATCAGTTTTGGTTAAAGTGAATGATCGTATGAATCCGAAATCGAAATCGGTAATTGATCTATCCAGAAAAGCGGCTGAGGAGATTGACTTGATTCACGCGGGGCATGCAAGGGTCAAAGTGGAACTGACTGGTAAGTCTTAGTCTTCGCGCTTGGAGAAGAATCAGCCAGAGTACTGCGCTGGCTTCTGCTCTTTTACATCAACCAGAACCGTTACACGATGTTGACCTTTGAATTGCAATCCGCATGTAGGCTTGCTGTTACGACTCTGCAGTTTAACAAGCCGATCGTGGCGATGGAATTCTTGAGAAGTACTCATCATCGTTTCTCCTAGTGGGTTTCGTACGCCGGAAGGCCGACGTTCGAAGCTGCCCCGACGCGAGAATTGAGGGCGCCAGGAAGGGAGAGAAGCGGCGCTGGCTGTAGGTACGTCGCTGGATCGGCTACATTAGCATGCGAGTAAATCTCAACGGTCAGTCTATCTGGCTGCAGCTGAACTGCTCGCGGGCCATCAGTCGTCGTGAAGAAGGCGACCGGCGCCGCTTTCATCATCTACTTTAATGACACGCTGAGCAGGCGACGCCCGGTACTAAGCACGACGGATCGTATGATGGCTGAGTAGCAACGCGAGAAAAAAATTGAGGTCCACCCTAAATTGCGATGGAAGCAACGTCCTATTCCGGCAGCCGTTCTGCTGGTGGTCTCGATCGCCATTCAGATTGCGGTCGAGCCGCTGGCAGCGGGACAACAACAATCTCAGATTGCCATCCCCACTGCTCAGGAGTTAGATCAGCTGCTGGCGCCTATCGCGCTCTACCCCGATGCATTGGTAGCGCAGATTACGGCGGCTTCGACGAATCCCCAGGAGATATTGGACATCGCCGGGTGGCGCCAGCAGAACAGCGGATTAAGCGGCGATGCCTTGGTGAACGCCGCGCAACAACAAGGGTTTGATCCGGCCTTTATTGCGCTGCTGAACTTCCCGACGGTTCTCGACATGATGGCGCAGAACATCGACGATTACGCGGCCATCGGCGCTGCATTTTCGGCTAATCAAGGTAGCGTGATGGATTCCATTCAGCGGCTGCGCTCGCAAGCGTATGCGTCCGGAGCGTTGCGCTCGACGCCGCAGTTGCAGGTCGTGCAGCAGCCGCAAGGAGCGCAGCAGGTAGTCGTAATTCAGCCCGCGAATCCACAGGTAGTCTATGTTCCTGTTTATGACCCGGCTGTCATTTATGGAGGACCACCGCCGGGCGCAGTGATCGGTAGTCTGATTAGTTTCGGGGCAGGCATTGCCATCGGCGCATCCTTTGGTGGCGGGTACCCGTGGGGCTGGGGAGGCTGGGGCTGGAACTGGGGTCGACGCAGTGTCATCGTGAACCACAATGGCTGGATCGTCAACAATCGCTATCGCCCACGCCGTTACACGTATCGTCCGCGGCCGGTACCCTACGCCAGCCGTCCTGGTTACAGTGGCAGCTGGGGACGTCCGGGTAATCGTCCTGTAGGCAACACT
>JALYXE010000567.1 GCA_030947265.1 Acidobacteriota bacterium | reverse complement strand
TCCAGTCCCTGCTTGAGAAAGCTGGCAACTTTCGGCTCATCCTCGATGACTAGTAGGCGCATTCGACTCCCGGAAACGTTGCCATTGTTAATTTGGTTTCACCTTCAGCATAACGATGGGGCTTTTCGGCCTATTATACACACTAAGTCTCCGTTGCTTGATAATCGCAATGCCCAAGTGTGCCAGTCTGGGGACGCTACTTGGCAAGGTCGAGGCCTTATAGGAGAGAACTACTATTCGGCGGAGCGATATGAACCATCGGCTCTGAGTACCACGTAAAGCGCAAGATAAATTGCGGCCATCACGAGAACTGCGGCCGTCACCCTCGCAGAAGAGATGCTTCAACAATCGCGCTGGCTTGGTGCATCATGTTACTAACATGCACTGAAAATGACTTTAGGAATAGTCTAAAAAGGGAGGCGAGAGTGAAAATCCTTTTAGCGGTTGATGGTTCAATCCACAGCAATGAGGCGGTCTCTGAAGTGGCGCGGCGTCCCTGGCCCAAGGGCACTGTAATCAGGGTCTTGTCAGCGATTGAAAACGTGCCTCTCGGGCTGGTGGGATTACCAGCTACTTACTTTACGGAAATGAGCGGCTCTATCAAGTCTCATGCGCAAGCTGCGGTTGACGCCGCCATCGAGAAGCTAATCAATACGTTTGGAGATTCGGTGGAAGTTTATGGTGATACCATAAATGGCTCACCTAAACATGTCATTGTCGACGAGGCCAAGACCTGGGGCGCAGACTTGATTGTGCTTGGCGCTTACGGACACGGCGGCGTGGAGCGTTTTCTGATTGGCTCGGTTCCACAGGCAGTCATCCACCACGCTCATTGCTCAGTCGAAGTGGTTCGAGGTCGCGGACCAGCAAAACACTGATGGGTTATCCAACCAGCGGCAGGAAGTGCCCGCACCCCCGAAAACAGAATGAAGATGGGGCTAGGATGGAGGCGGGATGTGTTCATGCTAAGCCAGCTGGAGCGGTAACGTGAAGACCGCTAGATAGCTAGATACTGGCTTCTATCACTTTGGAAGGCTTAGGCAGCCCGGAGTTCATGAGCCTAAAAAATCCGCTTATCGTAAGTTGGGCACTCTTCGCAACCTTTTCTTTATGCCAACTACGAAAGTGAACCCGGGAAATGAACTACCCGCACCGCCACCATCTCCGGTCAAAGAAACACCTAGTCAACGCCTATCGATGTAACGAGGCTGCGCTTTTGTTATAGTTTTGCTGGTCCCGAAATCCAAGTACATGAAGCTATCGAGGCTTGTGCAAGGCTGGAGTGTGAACTGGCGCCGCGCCAACGCAGCGTTACTGCGTTTGTTCCTGCGGCTCGTTCCATCTGAGAGTCATCGCCTTTTTGCACTTACATTGATTGCCGGAGCTGCGTGCGGGCTGGCTGCGGTCTTCTTTCATTTGTCGATCATCGGAACCGAGCATCGCCTGATTGACAGGGCTATGTCTGCGAGCGGCAGGTCGTGGATTTGGTTGACGATACTAACTCCGACAATCGGCGGACTGCTCAGCGGAGTGCTATTGCAATACGTTATTCCGGGAGCGCGTGGAAGCGGCATTCCCCAAGTTAAGGTGGCGTATGCGATTAAAGGTGGTCGTGTTCCTTTTCGTGACGCGATAGGAAAATTTCTCATCGGCGTCCTGCAGATCGGTACGGGCTCATCTCTTGGACGTGAGGGACCGACCGTTCAGATCTGCGCGGGTGTGGCCAGCACTCTCGGACGATCAGCCGCGCTCTCGCGGGAGAACCTGAAAAGACTATTACCGGTCGGTGCTGCTGCGGGAATCGCAGCGGCATTCAATGCTCCCATCGCCGCCGTCACATTCACCATTGAAGAAGTAGTCGGCGATCTGGATCAAGCAGTGCTGGCATGGATTGTGGTGGCCGCTGCTATTGCCGCCGGCATCGAGCGCGCGGTGCTCGGTGAGCATCCGGTTTTTACGATTTCAAAGCATTATGGGCTCGAGCATTTCTCATCTCTTTTTGTCTATGCCGTGCTGGGCGTGGCTGCCGCAATCATTTCTCTGGTTTTCACTGATTCGCTCCTCATTCTCAGGAAACGGTTTCAGCGAATGAAGCTGTTGCCTGCCTGGGCAAGGCCCGGAGTAGGAGGGCTCGTCACCGGCGGACTCGCCGTCGCGGCGATCTACTGGC
>JALYXE010000555.1 GCA_030947265.1 Acidobacteriota bacterium | reverse complement strand
CTCCCACTCCGCGCATGAGCGTCCCCCAGCCGGGCTGGTAAGCGGCTTTAAGATGAAAAATCTCGACGGGCAATCCGCCTTTCTCACCGATGGTAATCGCTTCCTCGACTGACTGGAGGAGCTCCTTGCCCTCGCCGCGTATGTGGCTGGCGTAGATTCCGCCGTACCGCCCGGCAACTTTCGCCATCTCGATCAACTCGTCGGTCTTGGCGTAACTCGACGGCGGATAGATGAGCGCGGCCGTCATGCCCATCGCGCCCGCTTTCATGGCGGTTTCCATGATGGCTTTCATGCGCCCGAGTTCTTCGGCAGTCGGCGCTCTCGACGCCTCGCCCAAAACGGCAACGCGCGCCTGGAACTCAGCATAGTAAGTGCCGAAGTTGAGGCTGATCCCGTTCTTCTCAAGACCCGCAAAGTAGTCGTTGATCTTCTCTGCTGGGACAGGCGTTCCGCCTTCGCCGCCGATGGCAGTGGTGACGCCCATCAGCAATTTGTTTTCGGCCAGCCCGTTCTGCGGCAGCACCGAGCCGGATTGATCCATCACATCGATCCATCCGGGCGAGACGTATCTGCCGCGCGCATCAATCTCGCGTTTGCCTTTGCCTGCAACTCTGCCGACGCGGACAAAGCGACCGTTCTTGATAGCGACATCCGCCGCGATCCATGGATTGCCCGCGCCGTCAAGCACTCGACCATTGCGGATCACGATGTCATAAACAGCTACGCCGGCTTGCGCCGCGATTGGCACTCGCAAAGCGCTCAACGCGATCAGGCAGATGAGCGTGCAAGCTAAGGTGCGACGGAGGTTGTTCATAGTTTTTTGCAGCTTGTACAACAGGAAATGCAAGGCAAGCATTCAACTCAGCGCAAACAGAGTCAGCTCGCGCGTATTCAACCGTCTGCACGAGGTACAAAGGTGACAAGCAGCGGCGACCAGAGACTGGCTAAATGCTGATAGTTAATAGCTGAATACTTAGCCGAATTAGAACTCGATTCGAAATCCGATCTGCCCTTCTCGTCCGGGCAACACCTGCGTTTTCGAGCCGAAAGGCTCGAGGGCAATGCCCTGTTTTCGCCCGACGTCGGCTGGGTTCTGATGGTTCAACAGATTGAAGAACTCGAACAGGACTTGCACCTTGACCCGCTCGCCCAGGGAGAACCGCTTGGCGAGGCGCAGGTCGAGATTAACGAAGGGCGGTGCGGTGAAGGCATTCCGCCCCGCGCCCGGCCCAAGATCAATGCCGTTGGTAGCTCCGTCACCGTCCGGGTCACTCAATTTCGGGTCAGTGCGGCTGAAATGAAAGCCGCTCTGCGTTCGGAAGATGCCGCTGACCTGAATTTGCCAAGGGAATTCCACCAGCCCGTTGATCTGGAAGATATGATCCACCGCCAAATCGGACGGTCCCTTATCAAGGTCAGGTCCATTGAGAAATGTTCCGGCTTGTGCGACGAAATGGGGATTGGGCGGGGCCGTGATGAACGAACCGTCTCTGTTGCTCCTGCCCGTCGAGGGTTCGGTCACTTCCGGCACTATTCCGATGAAGCTGTCCGAAGGCCGTGCAAAAATCCCAAGTGAGTTGTCGGTGGCGTTGGCAAAGGTATAATTCGCGCCGAGGAGGAAGCGACGGCTGAAGCGTTTATTGAAGTTGAGGATCAGCGCGTCGTAAGTGCCTTTAAAGAAAGGTCCGAAAGTGTTGATTTCTCCCTCAGACGTTAAAAAGCTGCGCCCCGTCACGCGCGACTTGAAGGCGAGATTGCTACTTCTGGTTCCCAGAAGATTACGGATATCCCGGTGGTGGTAATCCACCTCGACCACCATATCCTTTCCGATCTCACGCTGCACGCCGGCACTGAAGGCCAGCGTATGGGGAGTCTTGAAGCTGCCGTCAATCCTGACGGGAAAATTCGCCGGGGGGATAATAGGGTTATTCAATACCCCGAACGGACCAAAGACAAAGTACCCTGCCGGTTGTCCGATGGCTGCACTTGCCTGAGCCGCATACTGATCCGGTGTCAGCCCCGTCAGAGCCTGCACGTTGCTGACGTTAATCACCGCATTGGCTGGAATGGGAGCATGTCCGGGCGCGACCACGCGGTTGAGCCTGTCCACTCCGATAAATGGAAGTCCAGGTGCAAGCGGGCAGGTCAATCCGGCGGCTGTGATCTGGGCATCGGTCAGGTTGCCGACAAAGCCGTTTGAGAAGCACCCACCGGGGAGACCGAAAAGGAGGGCGATGCTTGAAAGAAAAGACGGGGATCCGTAAAGCCCTCGCGGAAACAACAACACCTGGGAAGTTCTTCGATCAGCGCCGCCGAACGCAGGAACGTCACGCGCCAGCCCCAGCCGGAACTGATCGTAAAAGACCCCGAAGTTTGCGCGCACGACGGTCTTCGGCGTTACCGACCAGGCGACACCAAGGCGCGGCGAGAAGTTTCGCTTGGCCAGGAATTCGGAGTCGTGGTCCCAACGGAGTCCGAGATTGACAGTCAAGTTACTCCGCAGTTTCCAATCATCCTGCACGAACAGCGCGTTGTAATTGTTCCGTAGATGAATCTCGTTAGCCGCTGGCGTCAGTCCTCCAGACGCCCCGAGTAAAGCAATGCCGGCGTTGATGGGGCCAAACGTCGCAAAGTCAGCGACCGTGGTAAAGAGTTGATTTTGCAAAACCTGCGCCTCGACGCCGTCAACTTTTGTCCGCAGGAAATTCCACCCGAATTTCAGATCATGGTCGCCAAAGAGTTTGTTGGCGTTGGCTGTGAATGAAGTATATTTCTGGTCCAGATTTGAGGCCGTCAGGGGATTGCCGAAATCAACCGCAGGCAGGTCGCCAGGGAAAAAGAAGCAGCACCCGTTTGAGCTGAACGGGTTGAATCGTGTCCCCGCCCCGGCATCCGGGTGAGAGGGGCGAATATCGGAAGGCTCGCCGCGATACGCACCGCGGAGCGTCAATATCCACGGATTGCTCTGTTCGCCCAGCAAGATCGTGTCGCCGAACGCCAGCAGCAGATGGCGCTCGCCGGAGTCATTTCGCGCTGACGGCAAACTCTGTGACGCTGAGAGCGGCAGGAAATTCCTGACGACGCCGTTGGTATAGTTCACCTCTTGGGTCAATTGATGCCGCCCGAGCTGCTCGTTAAGCTTAAAAAAGTTTCGCGTCTCGAAGCTACGCGTCGGAGTATCGAACGGGGTTTCCTGGTTACGCAGTAGTTGATTGACCAGCGCACTTCCGGTATCCGGAAACTTAAAATCCAGGCGGCGGTTCTCCGTGATCCGCTCTGACGAGCCGAAGAAGAAAACCTTATCCTTAATCAACCGCCCACCGAGCGCCAGACTGTAGTCAAACCGACGAAGGGGAGGCGCATCTTTCTTAGCCGTACCCAAAGAGTTTGACGTGTCGAAAGCATCGTTGCGATGAAATAGCGACGCGACACCATGAAAACTATTCCCGCCGGTCTTGGTAATGACGTTGACGATCGCTCCGGATGCCTGTCCAAACTCGGCTTTATAGCCGGTCGTCAACACCTGAAACTCGGCAATCGTCTCCTGATTAAACTGAGCGGCAGGCCCGCCGTTGACGGTGTCTTTGTTCGGATGTCCGTCGATCAAAAAATTGTTGTTGCCGGCGCGCTCGCCCAGCACCGGCGTCGATTTATCGCTGCCGGGGTCGGCTTGCCGGTTAATGGCTACTCCGGGTACGAGTTGCAGCAGATCGAGGTAGTCCCGCCCATTGACCGGCAACTCAACGATCTGTCGCGGCGTAATGGTCTGACCAGTGGAAGACTCATTCGGTTCCAGCAAGGGCAGCACATCTTCGTTAACGTTGACCACTTCCTGGACCGCGTTTCCGACTTGCAGTTTGATATCGAAAGTCACAACGCGATTGAGCGTCAACTCGACGTTGGAGGTGCTCGTAGCGAAGCCTGCACGTGATATCGTCAGTACGTATGTTCCCGCAGGTATTGCCGCGAGACGGTAGAAGCCCTCCGCGTCGGTCGTAGCACTGCGTGCGGCGGCAAGCGTCGTCCCACTCGCCTTGACGTCTGCGCCAGAGATCACCGCACCATTGGAGTCCTTAACGGTTCCTTCAATGGTAGAAGTGGTCGTCTGGGCCATTGCGCTCGAAGACAATAAGTGAAAGATAAAGAGAGTAAGAGAAAGGACCATCAGCGACGAGCAGTAACTTCGGTGTTTCGCTTGCCCGCCTTTTCCTATCAGATCGTAGGTCGGTGTCAGGACAATCCTTTTCATAACTTCTGCCTCCTCTAGGAAAGTTACTTGAAGTCACAACAGATTTGAGAGGTGTAATCAACGACCCAACCTGTTGCACCCACGCCCCGCTAATCGTTGCCAGCTGCCGCGCGTTATCCAAGGAAACATTTCCGACATGGAGCGCGCCAAGTCAGGTTCTTAACGCTTGATTGTGGCGCGTATATAACATCGTTCGTTGCAGTATGTCAATGAAGCGACAACAAGCGTTGCACGGTGAAAACTGATGTGCTATCTTCGCCCGCTGTGCGAAACTCCTTTACAATCTCAGACGAACATCAACAACCTATCTCTGAAAACCGAATAGAGTTTGGCCCGCACGACATTGCGCTCGGCAGCCTTCCCGGCTTCACGCTGGCACGGCGAGATCTATTGCTAACTCCCTCAGGATGTTATTGTTCCGGACGCGAGCGCCACCCCTGCTGCCAGGTATAGTCCGCAGCGCAGGATTTGGATCGCTGCGGACCCGGATCATATTGAGACTCGGAGCGCGACGGTTGAGTTGATCAAACGAAAGAATTAGCCGCAATAGACCAGCAAAGGCAGACCGGGAGGAGAAATGCCAGCCATAAAAAAGTTGGATGGCCAAGAGGCAAATCATAGTAAGGCTTCACCTACGTCTCTTGAGGTTCGCTTCGCTCAATCGCAACTGAGCCGCAGTCGTCGACAACTGATCAGAGCGATTTTGGACAATCACGAAGAGGCCTTTTTTCTGTCGTCTCGGGAAATGGCCAGGCGCTACAATGTTGATGCTGCAACCATCGTGCGCACCGCACAGGCATTAGGCTACGGACGCTTCGCAGACTTCGCGGCAGACCTGCGCAAACATTTCGTCACGCAAATTACGCCATACACTGTGCTGAAGGCTGCTACGCGAGAGAAACGAAGCGTGCCTGATCACGTTCGCCACTGCGTGGAAAGGGACACTGAAAATTTGAGCGTGCTCAGATCAAGCCTGGACGCGGATCGTATTGTGGAATTGGCTAAAGTGGTCCATCGCTCGCGGCGCATTCTGGTTGTCGGAGTGGATCTGGCAGCTTCGCTCGCATGGTTTCTGGCTTACGGTTTGACGACACTCGGATTCGACGCCGATGCGCCCGTCGGAAGTGCGGGAAACCTGCAACACAAGATTGATGTTTTAACCAGAAAAGATTTACTGATTGCCATTAGCTTCGGGCGGTGCCTCAGAGAGACGGTAGAATCAGTCCTGAGGGCTCGTGAACGAGGCGTGCCCACTTTCGGAATTACCAACGGCAACACTACCCCGATAGCGATGCACTGTGATGCCTATCTGGTCGCATCCGCCAGCAGTCCTTCTTTCACGGGCTCATACGTGGCTCCGATGGCGCTTATGAATTCAATTATTGTCGCCAGCGCTCACCTTCAACCTAAGCGCTCTTTGGATATGCTGGGCCGCAGCGAAGAGGAGTACAGATCAGGAGAACGCTGGTATCAGGAACCTCTGCGTCCTGCCAAGTCTAGTAGCGACGGGGATCAAAAAGCGGGCGTCGGAAATTCAAGACGGGCTCGAAAAACAGTTTGAAAGTTCCGAAAGGTCTAAAGGTGATGTTGCAGCAATTGCCTCCCGGCCACGCGAAAGGCAACGTGCGATCAGACGTTGTGTTGCAAATTCTTCGGTAAGACAGAGATCGGCTCTTTGATGAATCCGTTAAGCAGCAGTCCCAATAAACTCTCTATGAACTTCGCTTGTCCCTGCCGCCGCGAAACGGCCAGCAGCAATTCATCTCCCGCCAGGTGACCGACAGTATCGTTAATCAACTCGAATCGATCGAAGTCAAGATAGAGGACCGCAAACTGACGAAGCTCAGTTGTCTAACCCAGTGAATAGAATTAGCTTACGCCAGACCTCGCATTGCGCAGTCCCACCTAAGTCTTTTCTTTCCTCGAAGTTGCAATCACTGAGAACGTCAGAGTTTTCCTGTCTGTTCCCATTGTCTACCATTGAGTGCGGTTGGGTGCAGTTATTTCTGTCCACGATTGGCCATACGGAAAAAAATGACATCCGAAGTCTGGAAATTGTAAGTTATTGAAGTGGGATCTTGTTGGTGGAGCAGAAAGTGATGAGAGGTGATTGGTGTTCAAGCACCAGCTTGAGGTGATCGACTATCGATAAAGTCGACTAAGCATGGGTTGATCTACTCCTTCACGGTCGTTCTGTTTTCTCACCGGTTGACAATACCAGGAGGAGACCTCAGGGATGATTTACTGGATTTATGAAGACAAAGACGGACTGTGGAGTTGGTATCTCAAATCGGCGAATGACGAGAAGATTGCCGATTCCGGCGAGGGTTACCGCAACAAAGTTGAATGCAAACATGGCGTCGATCTCGTAAAGGGTTCTGCCGATGCCCGCGTTAACGAGCTGAACACCAGCAACCAAGTCTAATTGCAGAGCGCGAAAAAGGGGCGTACACCCTCCGCCTCTTGGATATAATCAACGCCCCAGATTGACTAATCAGCAGGTAGGACATTGTGACCACCGACGAACCGTTCACCATCGGGGTCGAAGAGGAATATCAGATCGTGCATCCGGCGACGCGAGAGTTGCGTTCGCGCGCGCAACTCATCTTGCCGGAAGCGCAGGCGGCGCTCGGCAAGCAGGTAACCCCAGAGCTGTACCAGTCTCAGATCGAGATCGGCACATCGATCTGTCATACGGTGGCAGAGGTGCGCGCCAATATTGTGCGCCTGCGCGGGGAAGTGATTGCCGCGGCGGAGAAGTATGGCAACCGGATCGTGGCGGCGGGCACGCACCCCTTCTCGCACTGGGAAGATCAACAACTCACGCCCAACGCGCGTTATCGCGGCATCGCTACCGAGTTTCAACAACTCGCCAGCGAGCAACTGATCTTCGGCTGTCACGTGCACATTGGGATCAGTGATCGTGAAGCTGCGATCCGGGTGATGAATCGCGCGCGCCTTTGGCTGGCGCCGATCCTGGCGCTCGCGGCCAACTCCCCTTTCTGGCTCGGCGTGGACACTGGCTACGCCAGCTTTCGCACGGGCATCTGGCGACGGTGGCCCATGGCTGGCACGCCGCAGTTCTTTGCCTCGCGCGCCGAGTACGACGCGCTGGTTGACACGCTGGTCCAGACGGGAAGCATCTCCGACGCGACGAAAATTTACTGGGACGTGCGCCCCTCCGCGCGCTTCGAGACGCTGGAATTTCGCGTCACTGATGTCTGCCTTACGATAGACGAAGCCGTGCTGATCGCCGGTCTCTCCCGGGCCCTGGCGCGTACCTGCTACGACCAGGCGATCAAGAATGAACCAGCATTGGACGTGCGCCCGGAACTATTGCGCGCCGCCAAGTGGCGCGCCGCACGCTACGGCCTTGAAGCGGAATTGATTGACGTGGCTGACAAGCGCGCCATCCCGGCGCACGAGTTGATTGAAAGACTACTTGCCACTCTCCGCCCGGCACTCGAAAGGTACGGCGACTGGGATGAGATCAACTCCCTCACGCACGTTACGCTCGCCCGTGGCAACGGCGCGACTCGACAGCGCGCCGCTTATGCACGTCGCGATCAACTTGAAGATGTTGTTGACCTGCTAATTGCAGAGACGGCGCAGGGCACTTAGTGACCGTTTAGATCCTCATGCTGATGGACCACTCATAACCTTCGCGCCCGTGAGGCAGCCATGATCTCATTGCGAGAACCCTACGAATGGCCTTCATGAACTAGCCAAAAAAAGTTGATCCCGGTTGCTTGCGCCCATCTTTCAGATGCGGATAATCAAAGTTCGCGTCAACGTGCGCGAGAGCTGCCGAATGCTGGAACCCAGGAGGCATGACCTTATGGCGTTTCTTCTAACGCTATTCGGTCGAGAAAGCATGATGTGGATGACACGGGGTTGGAGAATCAGAGGGTGGCGATGGAAGACGTTCGGCAAGCATCTCTGGACGAAAGTCAACGCGGACGATGTGCTCAACCGTGCCGCGATTCTTTCCTTCTACTTCCTACTGGCGCTCTTTCCGCTACTGCTTTTCCTCACGGCTCTCCCGGGTTACTTCGCCGACGCCGGAAAACGCAGAAGGTGGACTCAATCTAAGCCGAATCACTTCTTCACTCGTTCTCGCCGCGGTCATGGTCGTGTTAATAGTCTTGAGATCCAGAAGGGCGAAACCAGTTCCTGACTCATCCGTGCAAGAACGAGCGTAGAACGGCGAAGCCCGTCACCGCATTCCGAAGTGACTGCGGATGATACAATGGCAGCTAAGCTTGACGCGTCTTCGTCTTAATGATTCGATCGCTCGAGCTTCTTTCGATTACTTTCAGAAGGATTTGGAGTAACGTTAGTCAATGAGTCGTGCGGTATTGCTCGCAACCCTGGTCCTGATTGTTTGTTTTACTTGTCAGGGGCAGTCCTCGTCTGCGCGTATTGCAATCTCGGGGGTGGTTCAGGATCAGGCCGGCGCTTCTATCGCCGGCGCGCGTGTTGAATTGGATGCTCCAGGCATACCCGGAGCACAAACCACGACGACAGATCAGGCGGGACGTTTTGAATTCAAGCGGATTGCCGCCGGCCAATATCAACTACACGTGTCAGATCAGGGATTTGAGTCGACTACGCTCGATGTGACTGTTGGTTCCCAATCTCCCGCGCCATTCCGAGTGGTAATGCCCATAGCGAGCATCCATCAGGAAACTACGGTAACGAGCGAGCCCGCTAAAATCAGTACCGAAGCTAGTGACAATAAAGACTCGGTTGCTTTGAGTGAGCAGTCGCTCAGCAATTTACCTGTGTTCGACCAGGACTACGTCGGCGCGATGTCGCGGTTCCTTGATCCCGGTAGCGTCGGTACAAATGGAGTTACGCTGGTCGTCAATGGCATGGAGGTTAATAACCTCGGAGTCTCTCCGTCCGCCATTAAAGAGATCAAAATCAATCAAGATCCCTATTCGGCTGAATATCAGCGACCCGGGCGCGGGCGCATCGAGGTAATCACCAAACCGGGTTCTCGGGAGTACCACGGAACTTTCAACCTCATCTTTCGCGACGCCCACCTCAACGCGCGCGATCCATTTGCGGTCACGCGCGCACTTGAGCAGCGGCGCATTTTTGAAGGCGTTTTAACTGGACCAGTACGTCGCAGCAAGAAGACTTCGTTTCTTTTTTCAGCAAGCCGGAAGGAAGAGGATCTCCAGTCGATTGTTTTCGCTCAGGGGCTAAGTGGCGCAATCACCGCAAACGTGCCGGCGCCTTCGCGCAATATGCTGATCGGCTTTCAGATTACTCACGCCTTCAGTGACACTAACACTCTCTCTATTCGCGACTCGTTGCTGCTTGAAAGTGTGAACAATCAGAACGTCGGCGGCACTACTCTTCCCGAGGCCGGCGTCAATTCGCACAACATGGAAGAGGAGATCACGTTTAACCATACCATCGTGGTCTCGCCCAAGCTGGTCAATAATTTTCGGTTGCTGTTAGGCGTCGAAAGACAAACGGCCGAAAGCTTAGCGCCTGGCCGCCGCCTCGTCGTGCTAGATGCTTTCACTGGCGGTGGGGCGCAGGGCGACTTCCTGCGGACGGAATATCATGCGCAGTTGACGGAGATGCTTTCCTATTCCACCGGCAAGCACCTGATCAAGGGGGGCGTTAACGTTCCGGACTTGAGCCGTCGTGGTTTTAACAACAACCTCAACTCTGCCGGCACGTTTTATTTCTCGAGTTTGTCTGATTACGCCCAGGGTCGTCCTTTCTCTTTCGTGCAGCAACAGGGAAACGGGCACCTCGTTTTTCTCGAAAAGGCCGCCGGGTTTTTTGCGCAGGACGAATACCACCCGCGCAAGAATCTGATGCTCTCGTTTGGGCTGCGTTACGACTGGCAGAATTATTTTCATGACAACAACAACTTTGCGCCGCGCTTCTCGTTTGCCTACGCGCCAGGCAACAGTCAGAAGCTGGTCTTCCGGGGCGGCGCCGGAGTCTTCAACGATCGTTCCGGCGCTCGGCCGATTCAGGACATTTTGCTTTTCAATGGCACGCGACTGCGACAATATGTGATTCCGAATCCCAGTTATCCCGATCCATTTGCCGGGAACGGAAGCATTGCCGCCCAGCCGGTGAGCGTCACGCGGCTGCAGCCGAACATCAACATTCCTTACGCGATCCAATACAGCTTTGGCCTGGAACGCCAGCTTCACAAAGGAACTACTCTGGCGCTGACTTATCTCGGTTCGCGTGGCGTGGATCAGTTCCGCTCTCGCGATATCAACGCGCCCTTGCCGCCGAGTTATGCGTTGCGGCCCGATCCGTCGGTTGGCGTGCTGCGCGAAATTGAATCGGCGGGGCGAAGGACCAGCGACTCTTTGGAAGTAACTGTGCGCGGGAGCTTCACACGTTTCTTCAACGGCATGGCCCAATATCGCCTGGCTTCAGCTCACGACAACACGAGCGGCATCACTTACTTTCCTCCGAATGCTTATGATCTTTCGGGCGAGTGGGCTCGTTCTGACTTTGATCGCCGTCATCGCTTCGAAATGCTCGGAACAATCAATCCTGGAAAACTTTTCAACCTCGGCGTCTCCTGGTCGCTCTATTCAGGGCAGCCTTATACGTTGACGACGGGCCTTGATCAGCTTCGTACCGGAACGGCGAATGCGCGTCCGGCTGGCATCTCGAGAAATAGTTTGCAGGGGCCAGCTTACGCGGATCTCGATCTGCGCTGGTCGCGCGATTTCTCTCTGCGCAAGGGCAAGAAGCAAGATGAGGGAGTGAAGGCGACGTTGGCAGTGGATGCGTTCAATGTTCTCAACGAAGTGAACTACTCCGGTTACATTGGGAATCTCAGCTCGCCTTTCTTCGGGAAGGCAATTGCGGCGCAACCGTCACGCAGACTGCAAGTATCTTTTCGATTGAAGTTTTAGTCGAAGGAAAGAACAGTCATTTCAAATCCAAAAAGACGACACAATGAAACTCTAAACTTGGAAACTCCCAAAGTAGCCGTTGCTACGAAACGAAAACAATATGAATCTCTACATCCAGGATCAGCATTGCATCACAACCTATTCCGAACACGGTAAGCGTACCTCGCAGGAATGCCTTTTTCATTCCTCACCTCCGCGTCGTTCAAATTAGAGAACTCAGATTGACCATTCAAAGAACCCGACTGTTTTGATGAGACTCCGAAATTAAAGAAATCGTTGCTCAATCACCTGGCTCATTTGGCTTTCTCCAGCAGCTTGTGGGCTTTCGCTACAGCCTCTTTGTATTCAGGCAGGTAATTTTGATCGGGCGTGATGGAGATGATTGAATTGAGTTGCTGACGCGCGTCGGCCGTGCGCCCGACCTTCAGATAAGCTTCAGCCAGGTGCAAGTGCAGGAGTGCATTTGTGTTTCCGAAGCGCAAGCCTTTTTCCATTTCCTCAACCGCCTTTTGCGGATCGCCCCCGACCAGCTTCGGCGCCTGAAGATAGACCAAACCGAGCACCATATATGTGCTCCCACCCTGATACCCCTCGTCTAGTCGAAGCACCGTCTCCATCTCACCCCTGATGTCATCAACAGTAGCTAGACCGGCCAGCGTGCTCGATTGCGCACTACCGCCATAGTTAGCACCCAGCCAGAAGTGACCGTCCGTTTTCCCTCCTTGTAATTTGACAGCAGCTTTTCCAGCCTCAATACCCTCGCGAAAGGCCTTATCGCGCTCGTCCCTGTTATCCGTATGAGTTGCCAGATAATAGTTGAACTTCGCGAGTCGCCATGCGGCATCGTAGTCGCCAGGGTCAGTGATAAGAGGTTGTCGTAGCAAGATGATCCCTTGGCGCACTCGCACCAGATCATCTCGTTGCGCATACAGCTGGTCCGCCTGTGCGACATATTCTGCGGCTGATTGAGTATTATTAGCCGGTGCTTCGACATTCGAGTGCGATCTACAAGAGATCGCGGCGCAGATGAGCCCGGCTACCACCAGAAAAACAACCTCGCCGCAAGGAGTAGTAACTGTCATGGTATTAATGTTGAGTCAGGGTAGGTATTTCTCAATACCTGTGTCCACCTATACGGTTCGCTGAGGTTCGTTGCAACACCGAAGTACAGGCAAGCCGAAACGGCTTCTCATAGCTCGATAGCCGGGCATGTCGCATTGGAATCCTTTTTATCGTTTGACCTCCTACTTTGTGTGATTGCCTCCCTCGTTCAACGCGATTTTCAACCAGAGAAGAGCAACCGCTTTACTCGTCTTTGACAACTGAAACTTGAGAGTTTCAGACCCTTTCGATCACCAACGCACTGTTCTTGGATCCAAAGCCAATACAATTGCAAAGCGCTACGCGCACGTCCGATTCGCGCGCTTCGTTCGGAACATAATCAAGATCGCAATCGGGATCGGGTTCATCGAGATTGATCGTCGGGGGAATCACACCGGTGTGCATGGCGCATAGCGCTGCGCCTAAACCGGCGGCGCCGCTGGCTCCCTGCGGATGGCCTAGCTGAGACTTTGTCGCGGACATGGGAATTCGATGCGAGTTGCAGTTAAGCGCGAGCTTGAGCGCATTCGTTTCTATCCGATCGTTCAGCATGGTTGATGTGCCGTGAAGGTTCACGTAGTCGATTTCACTGGGCCCAACGCCGGCATCTTTCATCGCAAGCGACATCGCCCGCGCGGGTTCGGCGCCACCTTCCTGAAGACGAACGCGATGATAAGCATCGCAGGTCGAGCCGTAACCAGTGATCTCAGCGTAGATGTTTGCGCCGCGCTTTTTCGCTCGCTCAAACTCTTCGAGCACGTACATCCATGCGCCTTCTCCCAGCACCATACCGGAACGATTGCGCGTGAACGGCCGCGACGCCCGAGACGGCTCATCATTCCACGCGGTCGTCAGCACAGTGAGCAGATTGAAACCGGCTAAAATGCCCGGCGCGAGCGGCGCGTCCGCACCACCAGTGATCATCACATCCTGACGGCCCAGCGCAATGTGCTGAGCGGCGTAGGCGATTGCAACTGTCGAACTCGTGCAACCTGTCGAAATGACATGCGAGAGACCCCGTAAACCGAACGCCATCGAGAGTTCGCTCGAAAGAC
>JALYXE010000554.1 GCA_030947265.1 Acidobacteriota bacterium | reverse complement strand
GTCTTTGTCCGAAATAGGGAAATTGTCCATGACCAATTCCGCATTCGTTCGTCGCAACTTTCTCTCTCTGGCCGGCAAAGGCCTTGGACTAGCGGCGCTCTCTTACGCACCAATCGCATCCCTGCTCAAAGAGATCCAGGCGGCAACAAAGAGTGTCGCCCATCTCACGCCGGAACAGGTGGCGATGGATGAAGACTACTGGGCAGTTATTCAAAACTCCTTTTCTGTTACCCGCGGCATCATCAACTTAAACAATGGTGGCGTCTCGCCGAGTCCTCGTATCGTCACAGAAGCCCTGGTTCGTTACATCTGGCAACAGGAAGACGCTACGGCGTACACGATGTGGCAGATACTCGAGCCTCAATCAGAAACGATCCGTACCGGTCTCGCCGAAATGTTTGGCTGCGATCGCGAGGAGATTGCTATCACGCGCAATGCCTCGGAGTCGCTTGAAGTTCTGTTGATGGGCATGGACTTCAAATCCGGTGACGAGATCCTTACCACCACGCAAGACTATCCGCGGATGCTGACGACCCTACGCCAGCGTGAGAAGCGTGAAGGCCTCGTGCTGAAGTTGATTAAGATACCGATTCCACCGCAGAACTTGAACGAGATCGCTGCCGCCTTTGAACAAGGAATAACTAACCGTACCCGGCTGATACTGATCGCCCATCAGATCAACATCACCGGGCAGATTACTCCTGTGAAGGCTGTTTGCGAGATGGCCCGTTCAAAGGGAATTGAAACAATTGTCGATGGCGCACATTCGTTCGCCCAGTTTGATTTCACACAGAAGGATCTTGACTGCGATTATTTCGGCACCAGCTTACATAAGTGGCTTTACGCGCCAAAGGGCACCGGATTGCTTTTCATTAAGCGGGACAAGATCGCCAGGATTTGGCCGCTGATGGCAGCGGAGTCGAAACAGGCGACTGACATTCGAAAATTCGAAGAGATTGGTACCCACTCCGCAGCGCCCAAACTGGCAATCGGGGAAGCCCTGCTCTTTCAGAACGGTATCGGAGGTAAACGAAAAGAGGCGCGACTAAGGTATCTCTCGCGCTATTGGATGAACCGGCTCAAAGACGTCCCGAAGGTCCGCTTCAACACATCGTTCGACCCCAATCAATCTTGCGCGATAGCCAATGTGCATATCGAGGGCACCAATCCCAGCGCTGTTGGCAATTACCTGTTTGATAAGCATCGAATTTTTACGACGCCGATTGTTCACGAAGAATTTCAGGGCATTCGTATCACGCCAAATATCTACACCACCCTCGGCGAACTCGATCGTTTCTGTAGCGTGATGGAGATGATTGCGCGCAAGGGACTGCCGGGATGACTAAATGTATTGACACCCACTTGTTTTTCGCCTAGAGTCCGACGCACAAGCCTGATATTTCGCCCAACTCCCTAGCAGTTTTCGTTTGTCATCCAAACTGCATGTCAACGTGACCCGTACCTCGGTTGACTGCTCAACGCATCGTACGGGAAGGAGTCCCTTGTATGAAGCTTAGACGCACGCTAATTGGTTCGTTAGTACTGCTGGTTTTGATTGTGGGAATCTCTGTGTTTGCCCAAGTCAATCGTCCGTTTCGGAACGGAACGGTCTGGAATATATCGTTCATCAGAATGAAGCCAGGAATGGAGACGGCTTACCTGAATTATCTCGCAGGTTCGTGGAAAGCAAATCAAGAAGCCGCCAAGAAGGAAGGAATAATTCTTTCTTACAAGGTGCTGGGAGTTGAGGGTCACAATCCGGGCGAGTGGAACCTGATGTTGATGACGGAGTACAAAGACCTGGCAACTATGGAAGCCAACGAAGACAAGGCTGACGCTCTCGCGCAAAAAATGGTTGGTACTGACGAGAAGCAGATGCAAGGTTATAAGGACCGATCAGAAATTCGCGAGGTGATGGGCGACCGGCTGGCTCGCGAGATTGTCCTCGAACCAAAGAGTAGGTGATGGACCGATTTGTCTGATTCAGATCATAAACAATGCGCCGCTCTCATCCTGGGGGCGGCGCTTTACTGAGACAGTTGATGATCACGGCTTCGGCTTTTATTATCGACTCGGAGCAGCAGCGATGCCTTTAATCATTAGCAGGAGAAAACTGCTCGGCGGCGGAATCAAAACTGGCCTCGGGCTCGTGGTCTTGAAGCACGTAGGTTTGAATTCACGTCCGGTGATCGTGTTTTCGGAAGCGGCGCCGTCCCCAGATCGTTTTCAAGCTGTTTATCGGCGCCTCGATGAATACATAGCCCGCCACATGAACGAAGTAGGCGCTCCGGGAATGACTGTGGCGCTGGTTAATCGCGATCGCTTGATGCGTGCTTCACAATATGGCTTTGCGGATCTAAAGGCGCGACTGCCTGTAGTCCCGGAAACACTTTTTGAGATTGGCTCGATCTCAAAATCATTTGTGGCAATTGCCACACTACAACTGGCGGAAGAAGGAAAACTCGATCTGCACAGGCCGGTTACCGATTACCTGCCCTGGCTCAGAATCGAGTCGCAGTACTCGCCTTTCACGACTCATCACCTGCTCAGCCACACCTCCGGACTTTCAGGCGTGCCGCTGCTAATGCGCGTTGCTGCTATGCCGTTGCGCACCGGATTCGAACCGGGAACTCGTTTTGTTTATTCGAATATCGGCTACGTATTAATTGGTTTCCTGTTAGAAACGTTGGATAAGCAGCCACTTGCCGAGGTGCTGCGCAAACGCGTATTGGACCCGCTAGGCATGAGTTCAAGCGATGCAATAATTACAAATGACACTCACGAACGCCTGGCAACAGGATATGTACCTTTCCACGATGACCGACCATTTCCATTGCGAGGCAAACTTGCTGAATCAGCGTGGCTGGAAGTGCCGGAAGCAGCCGGCAGTGTCGCGGCAACTGCGAAGGACATGGGAGCGTACTTACGTATGCTTTTGAATCGAGGTGGCGGCCCCCGTGGTCGCGTGCTTTCGGAAAAGAGTTTTGAATTGTTGATGCAACCAGTAGTTAAGGCACCGTTTCGTGGAGAAGACGCGAGCTATGCTTACGGTTTGTGGGTTAGTGATAAGAACGCGCACACGCTTTTACGCCATACGGGTGGCATGGTCTCGTTTAGTTCAGCTATGTACGCCGATATGACTGCCGGATTCGCAGCCTTTGCCTCGGTCAATGCAAATCTGGGAGGATACCGCCCGATATTGGTTACCAGGTTCGCACTCGATCTGTTGAATGCAGCCTCGCTTGGACAGGAACTCCCACCGCTTCCTGCTACTCCGCCTTCGCCGTTAGCAATCAAGAATGCATCAGACTACGCGGGGACCTTTACCTCGCCCGAGGGGAAGAAGTTGTTGCTGGTTAGCCAGGGGGAGCAATTAATTCTGCAGCAAGGCAATCAGCGCATCGTGCTGGAG
>JALYXE010000550.1 GCA_030947265.1 Acidobacteriota bacterium | reverse complement strand
GTCTTGCAGAACTTCAGACAGGCCCTCCGCCTTGTCTATGCCGGTTACGAGAAATTGCGTGTGCTGCGTGATTGAATACCGGAATGGTGAGCGTAATGCGGTCCTGTTTTGACCGCTCCATCCTGGTCTTAATAGGCCATCTCGTCGTTTCGTTAAGCGCCTCAGCACCGGTATGCCCATCTTCTCCCATACCGAGCAAAACTAAGTCGAAGCGCGACGATAGACCGGCGAAGAACGACTTCAATTCCGTTTCATACGACTGGGCATTTGCATCTGCAGCGCCCTCGCCAATAATCCGGTGAACATTAGATGAATGCTCGGTTGCGAGTAGTTCGTAGACTCGCCCTGGTGTTCTGCCGCCCGCCAGCGCCATGCTGAATACACCGTGCTCGCCGATCGCTTCCTGCGCGCAATCGACAAACCTTTCGGCTGCGGCCATAGCCAGCTGTTCCGGCGTATCGAAAACAAAAACCTTGCTTCCCTTTCTATGTAGTTCAAACGGCATTTGAGCAACGGGGGTGCATTAACAGAAGGAGTGGGCAAGCCGCACGTTCTTGACAATCATCTGCGTGGTTTAGAAAGCGGACTTATCCGCCTCGCGCGGCGGGGCACAAGTGCCTTATCTAAACGGCGCCCCCTCCTTTTCAAGTCTGTAGTGATCGAGCTACCGGCTCTTCTGTTTCTCTAACATCTCTTCCCACTCAGTATGAACGAAGCCTAGTTCTGGTTTATCAACACGTTCGTATGTGTGAGAGCCGAAGAAGTCGCGTTGCGCTTGAGTAAGATTCAGCGGAAGGTTGGCGCTGCGATACATGTCGAAGTATCCAAGGCTTGCCGACATGGCCATAACCGGGACGCCGCGCTGGATAGCGGTGCTCACGACCGTGCGCCATGAGGATTGTGCCTGGCTTATCTGGGACTTGAATTCCTCATCCAGCAAGAGGTTGGGAAGTCTCGGGTCGCGCAGATAGGCCTCTTTTATTCGTCCCAGGAATTTTGCCCGAATGATGCAGCCGCCTTGCCAGATGCGCGCTATCTCGCTGAGATTAATTTTCCAGGCGAATTCCTCCGAACCCGCCTTGATGAGGTTCATCCCCTGCGCATAGGAACAAACTTTGGAAGCGTATAGCGCATCGTGAATGGCAGCCACCATCTCTTTCTTGTTTCCGGAAAAAGACTGGACCGCCGGCCCACTCAATTGTTTACCAGCTTCGACGCGCCCGCTTTTTTGAGCTGAAATATTTCGCGCCGTGATCGCAGCATCTATCGTCGGTATGGCAGTTCCAAAATCGAGGGCAATCTGACTCGTCCATTTTCCAGTTCCCTTTTGACCGGCTTTGTCCAGGACCAGATCAATCAACGGCTTTCCGGTTTCCTCATCTTTCACACGCAAAATGGTTGCAGTTATTTCAATAAGATATGATTCCAGATTGCCGAGATTCCACTCATCAAAAACATCTGCTAATTCCTCCACTTCCATTCCCAGGCCGTGCCGCATTACCCCATAAGTCTCAGCGATAAGCTCCATGTCACCATATTCAATGCCGTTATGGACCATCTTTACGAAATGGCCGGAGCCGCCTGGACCGACGTAGGTTACACACGGTCCATCGGGAACTTTCGCGGCAATGGCTTCCCAAATCGGGCGAATGTTGTCATAAGCATCCGCATCACCACCGGGCATCAGACTTGGCCCGAGCAACGCGCCTTTCTCTCCACCCGACGTTCCCGAGCCAATCATGAAGAGACCAGTCGCTTTCAATTCTTGTTCGCGGCGCTCCGTATCTTTGAAATGCGAGTTACCACCGTCAATTAGGATGTCGCCTTTTTCCAGAAAGGGTTTGATTAAATTAATAGTCCAATCGACTGGATCGCCGGCCTTAACCAGGAGGATTATCTTGCGCGGGCGCTCCAGCGCCCGGATAAATTCCTCCGGTGAATGAGCACCGATAATGTGTTTGCCGCTTTCGCGTGCGATAAATGCGTCCAGGACCGGCGACTCGCGATCGTAAACAGCAATCGAATAACCATTGCGCTCGATGTTCAGGGCAAGGTTTTGCCCCATCACCCCAAGGCCAATGAGTCCAATACTTGCAGCTTTCGTCATAGTCATCACAAGGGCAAAGAGCGGCGGTAAGCTGCCCTTCCCGAGCTCGATCTATTCAGACATGCGCGATACTCGCAGATTGTTAACTCTCAGGCGGAGGACAACACTCA
>JALYXE010000549.1 GCA_030947265.1 Acidobacteriota bacterium | reverse complement strand
CCCATCGTCTTTTTCGTAACGTCGCGCGGTCCATGACGGGAGTCTCAGCGGTCACCGCCTTTTCCACCGTCGTCGTCGGTCTTATCGGCGTCATTCTCATTCTCGTAGGCGGACGAGCCATACTCGCCGGGCAAATGACTATTGGCGATTTCTTTATGTACATCTTTTTCACGGCGCTGGTGGCTGCTCCACTGGTTGAGATCGCTTCAATCGGCACGCAGATTACTGAAGCCTTTGCCGGTCTCGACCGTATCCGTGAGATCAAGCGTATGGCGACCGAAGATGCGGATGAGGCGGAGCGCGAAGCGCTGGGCGAAATTGAGGGAGCGGTAGCCTTTGATGATGTCAGCTTTGAATACAACGATGACACGCCGGTGCTGCGTCACATTTCTTTTACCGCACCTGCTGGTTCTACTACAGCATTGGTGGGATCGAGCGGTTCCGGCAAGTCGACACTGATAGGTTTGGTGATGGCATTTAACCGGGCATTATCAGGCAGGATCACCGTAGACGAGCGCGAACTTGAGACCGTGCGTCTGAAAGATTATCGCAGGCAACTCGGCGTAGTATTGCAGGACAACTTTCTTTTCGATGGCACTATCGCTGAGAACATTGGCTTCTCGCACCCGCACGCCACGCGCGAACAGATCATCCAGGCCGGTCGCATCGCGCATTGTGAGGAGTTCATTAACGGCTTTGCCGATGGTTACGACACCATCGTTGGGGAGCGTGGCGTAAAATTGTCAGGCGGTCAGCGACAGCGAGTGGCTATCGCACGAGCGATTTTGGCAGATCCAAAGATTCTGATTCTGGACGAGGCGACTTCGAGCCTCGATAGCGAGAGTGAAGCCATGATTCAGGATGGGTTGCAATCGCTACGTCGTGGTCGTACCACTTTTGTCATCGCTCATCGGCTTTCGACGATTCGTAGCGCGGATCAGATCCTGGTATTGGAGGGGGGCGAGATCGTAGAACGAGGCACCCATGAAGAATTGCTGGCAACGGATGGGCGTTACAAGCAGTTGTATGACAAGCAGTATCGGTTTGAGCGAAACCAGTTCATCAATCCCGGCGAGGATTTCACGCCCGAACTGCCCCGGCCGCGGGCATCGGCCGCGCCGGGTTCCGGGCCCCTGCTGCCGACCAACCTGTGACGAAGCGATTTGAGCGGATTAGTTAAATAAGGAGCTGACATGGCAGATACGCAACAGTCTTTTGCCAATCACACTCGTTGGCATCCACCTTTTCACTTTTTTATCTTGCCGGTAATGGTGATCAATTTCATCTGGTCAGTTGCGCATTTTTACATGGCGCCCGGTTGGGATTCGGGTCGCTGGGCCGCTGTCTCGTTGGCTTTGATGCTTCTAACCTTTTTCGTTCGGTTGAATCCGCTCAAAGCCCAGGATCGAATTATTCGGCTCGAAGAAAAACTGCGCTATCAACAGGCCCTTTCCCCAGCTCTCTGCCAACAGACCAACTCATTGACACCGGGACAGATCGTCGCTCTCCGATTTGCGGATGATGCCGAATTGGAAGAACTGGTGAGCGCGGTGCTCGCCGGGAAACTTAACAAACCCGTCGAGATCAAACGGGCCATTAAAAACTGGCGTGCCGATACGCTTCGAGTTTGAAAGTATTGATCAGAATGTCGACGGCCGGTTGAGAGCGCCAAAGACAAGGGTGCTGGAATTCAAATAACCGGGCATCAAATGAAAAGGCGACGCTATCAAAGCCGTCGCCTTTGGTACTAGACAGTTAGCTTTCCCCTTACTGATTGGCGTTCCCGTTAGTCATCTTCATCTCACGGTGACGCCGGTGCTTGCGATGCTTGTGGCGCCGGTTACGCATGCGCCCCATGTTGTCGCTACTCATGTTGCCGTTCATGTTTTGCATCGTGCTGCTGTTGGTGTTCTGACCTGCGAAAACAAGACTTCCGAAGCAAAGCACCACGAGCCCCACGATAGCAAATATTTTCTTTTTCAACCCTTTGTTCCTCCTTGAAGAATTTTCTAAAGCAGCCCCCTTCTACGCCAAAATTGAAACTAAGTCAATATTTTGGTAATGGATCATTTCCAATGTTGAACAACTGTTGAGTTAAAGCACGCCTCCTGCGCGCCCGTTCACCGTTATTACGCCGCGATTTATAACGCGCCCCTGATTTCCCGCGATTCACTATCGCGTCCAATCAAGATTGAATAATCTATTCGCTGTTTCCCAGGCTTTGCTAGATGAACTCTCAATTCAATTGGTTCCCAGATCTCAGTCTCAGCGTCGCCGATTTGTCGGTAACTTTCAGCGCCAACTGCGCGAAATATGACCGCCCCCAGACACCGTAGGGCCTCCGGGCAGGTGTTAGTCTCGAACCACTGAAAGCAAAAACCTGCGGGCACTCCAAATCGTGCAAGCCAGCGCCGGGAGAGCGCACATCGTCTATCGTCTCGCCATGAATCTTTTTAGCTCTCAAATCCCTGTCCTTAACTCACCGAATGATTAGACTTCCACGGGCCGTCGCGCGCCGTCCAACTTGGCACGGCCATTGCTAAAGTACATGGCAGGCGCGTCGTACACTGCGGGGAATTTGGCAGCGGCGGCGCGTTTATAAATGTAACGCTCGGCCTTGGCGAAGCATCGACGGGCGGCAGGCACAAGCTAAGGTCAAAATGCGCAGGTTACAAACAATCAGGTTAAGAATCCGAAGGTTGAAGTTGCGCAGATTGAGAATGCGGAGATTGGAAATGAAGACAACTACCAGCAATAAATTTTTACGTGGTTTCACAAGTGCCTTAATTCTCCTGGCGCTGATAGCGTCCACCGTTGTTCCAGCTCTTGCCCAGACCAGGCGCAGACCGCGCCTGCGGCGACGCGTACCGGTGCGTCGGGTGGTCAATGAGGTCGCGCCGACGACAGCTTATTACAACGTTAATGCAGGTCAGATAATTCGCGTGCGCATTAAACAGACTATAACTGCCGAAACAGCTCGTGTCGGTGATCAGTTTACAACCGCGGTGGTCGATCCTGTGTACGCGAGTGGCGTGGAAGTCATTCCATCGGGTAGTGAGATTACTGGTCGGGTAATTACCGTGAACCGCGCTTCTCGCAAGAGCAAAGCCGGCACTATTGGTGTCCATTTTGTTTCACTCCGCTTACCAATGGGAATAGCGCGCGCTATCAGTGGTGACTTGACTGATGTCACCGCCAATAACGTGACCGCCGATAATGAAGGTGAGGTTTCCGGACGGTCTGCCATGAAACGCAACGTCGTATTCATAGGCGGCGGCGCGGCGGCAGGCGCACTTATTGGAGCAATCGCGAGCGGCGGCAAAGGCGCGGGCATAGGCGCCATCGTCGGTGGCGGTCTCGGTGCAGCCGGTGCGGTCTTTTCCAAGGGCAATGAAGCAGTAGTCAAGTCGGGTACTGAATTTGGCGTGGTCTTGAATCAGACGCTTTCATTACCCGCCGCGAACGTTCGCTAGGTTTGAGATGTCGGACGAACTTTAGTTTGTCGGACACCAAAAAAGTATCGGCAGCCTCGCGGTTGTCCGATGCGATGGGAGCCCGCAAGCGAAGGGGAGAGCGCGGGCGGGCTCCCAACAGAATCGGTCGCTTCTGTCATAACGTAAGTAGGCGACCAAATGAAAACTCGTCGCGAAGGGGCAAGCGCGGCGGGTTTTCTGTTTGCGATCTATTCACCTGGTTGATGTAGCCACACAAGCCAAGGGGATTTAAAGGCAGCTCAGGGGGCAAAGCGCAGCGCGCCCCCGCTCAAGATTCAAAACGGCAAAGATTGAATCAACCACTCAACCTGAGAGGACGCTGAAGTTTAGTGGTTAGTTCTGTGTTGAGTGGTGTTGAAGCTTGAACTGGAG
>JALYXE010000537.1 GCA_030947265.1 Acidobacteriota bacterium | reverse complement strand
ATGTCCCCCGATGCCGATCTGTGGCAAAGGCGTGTTCAAACTCAATTCGATGCGGTCGCGAAGGGGGAGGGGGAAAAGATTGATCTTGCGGATTCTGCGTCGCCCTCTTTCGAGACCTATCGCGATGAAGTCGTCCTGCATTTCACTATGCGGAGTACTCTGCCATTGGATAAAACCACAAGCTCGATCTATAAACGCGCTGCGCAAAGCTTCGATCTGTTTCTTGCACCGCAGTTGAAAAACTTGCTGGGGAAGATACCAGTGGGCACAACAACTGAATCGCTGGACTTTTCCGTCCTTAATAATTTCGGAGCGGAGCAAACCTCGTCAGAAAAAGTCGATTACATTTGTCCCGTGACTGCCACGCGCTCCTTAGCCGAGAATAAGATCACGACCCAGGATTTAATCAACCAGTGCATCGTTCTAGTAAATGGTGTACGGATCGGCCTGAACTTACAACTAGTTGAGTAAGCTGATTCTGCAATCAACGCGAGGCACCGACACCTTGGCAACTCTGCATCTCTGGTCGCAGGGCACGCTCCCTTTTGTTTGGGCGAGAAGCCGATCGACGCTGCGCATGATTTTGGTACCCGTCAGTTTCCTTTGAAGGTGCCAAGTAATGAAGTGGCATCTGGTCGTTTTATTGGCGCTTTTTGGCTTCTCGGCGCTGGTGCGGTAGGTATCAAGCCGCCCGAATAGGGACATCGGCGCTCAAGTACCGTCCGGTAAGCCTTTTCTTGAGCCCACTTCTCGCCGCACCCTCCTGGTAGTTGAAGCAGAGGCGCACCCTTTCAGGCGGAAAAGAAATTGCATTCGGGAGCTCTAAGCGGTGTCCCCGCTCGCCGAGTTGATAAAGACCGAAGCCACGAAATGTAAGTTCTGCAGCTATTCGTTGACGAGAGATTAGCCATAACGTTTTGTTGTCCACGGCCAGGTCTTGCCGGGGACCTGAGCAGCGGCAAGCTCCCTTTCCAGAGGATGTGATACGCCAGCTTGGACTTTCGTCGCGGTCGCGAATGCCGTTTGATCACCGCTCGCTCCACGCTTGGGGAGGACGAAGCTTGGGATTCTTCCCATAACTCCGCCACGAGGTGTCCTCACGGCCAGCAGGTTACTCCAGATTACTAAAATAGCCAGATTCGCCACTTGTAATCGACACAGCGGCACGCTACTTTCCCACCCATCCACAGGATAAATTGTGGAGCTAGATTGCTGCGGCCCCTTGATTTTCAATCCACTGAAGTTTGCATTAAGCCTCTCAGATTTCGGCTCGACTAGTTCGTGACGCCCCAGGTCATCAACCGCTGCTCAAGAGCGGTCGGGCTGACCTTGGCCATAAGCGGAAGCGTCTCGCAAAGGCGAGTTGTTGATTGGCCTGGGCCGTTGGCTCCGTTTATTCGAGGCGTAACTGCCTCTGGAACGGACCGCGTTGCCAGGAAACCTGGAGAGCCAGGGCGTCATAAGTAATTCTCGACGCCTGACAAATGCTCTCGTTCCTCAGTTAATATCTACAGTTTATTTTATTTCCTTTGCTTATTTCTCCCCCAGGAGGTCTGCCCCGTGGATCTGAATATTGTTAGCTCCAATGACAGCTATAACGCTCCGTGTCAGGGAATCAGAATTGTTGAGCCGGTCAGAGTTGCGGAACGCACTCTGGGAAGCGATCTAGACTCCGCGCGCCGAATGAATGTTGTTCTTGACTTTATTGACAAGGCACCGATCCCGGCAATTTCGTTGGACTCGGCTGCAGCGCTCGTGTTCCTCTCTCCGTCGCGCTTCCGTTATCTCTTCCGGCAGCGCCTTGGTGTCCCCTTCCATCAGTACGTGATGCGGCTACGCCTTAAACGAGCCGACTACCTTCTCAGCTCCACGAACTACAGCGTAGTGCAAATTTCCAGAATGCTGGGCATGGAGGATAAAAGTCATTTCACACGCGACTATAAGAAGGCGTATGGCATTTCGCCTGGAGCGAGACGCCGATCGGGTTCGCCACCGAATTAGCTGATGCCAGCACTTGTCCTCTGCTGCAACGGAGATGTCCGCATTTCGCGGCGGAAATCTGGACCCAAAACGGGACTGGAGATTCGTTAGCGTCCGTAAAATCTGTCAATCAACGGGGTTCTCTCCGGACCCCGTAGCGCGGTTTGCTTTCACCGAACCTTGCACGCTCTTGCATGCCATCCAATAAACGAGGGCCTAACAAGTGGCCTTCGTGATTGCGGAC
>JALYXE010000490.1 GCA_030947265.1 Acidobacteriota bacterium | reverse complement strand
ATCCCCAGCAGCGTAAAACGTGTTCGCCAGCGGGCCACTTTCTGCCGGGACACCACGAGCCGCTCACCTATCTCTGTGCTGCTTAGGCCATCAGCCGCCATCAGGATCATCTTTGAGCGCATTGACGCTCTGGCGCTAATCGTGCCAGATCGCTCCAGTCTCTGGAGTTTCGTCTGTCCCCGTCAGAGAGCTTAACTTCAGTTGCTCGCATCATATCTACCTCCAAGAGTCATGGTATGAACGCAATTACGCATTTGCGGGTGACGGTGCAGATCTTGATACCGGCAGAGAAGATGCAGGAGCTTTACCCCAAAGTCCGCAAGGGATTACGGAAGGTGCGGTCCCTTGGGACTGTCCAGTAGATTTAGCCGCATGTAAAGCAGTTTAGGCCGCCATAACACCGAATTTGTAACTATGACTATTAATAGCGAAAGTCTATTGAAGGCCGATGAGATGATAGGGTATAATCATCTTGACATAGCAGGGTCATTGCTTTATGCTTCCCCGGCTATGGAGGAGAAACCCCGCAAGTACGACAATCTTAAAAGGGCGGGCCTGCTCAATCCGGCACCGCAAGTCGTCAACGACCCGTTGTTTCGGGAGCATCCGGAGTTTTTCGATGCTCACGATTCCCTCCAGGTGCGTTACGAGATGATTCGAGCTCATGAGATCGACCGACGCAGTGTGGTCGAGATTTGCCGGCGTTACAGCATCAGCCGTCAGACGTTTTACACCTTGCAGCAGAGATTTGTGAGTGCCGGAACCGCCGGGCTTCTTTTCCAAAGGCCTGGCCCCAAAGGGCCGTCGAAGCTCAGCATGGAGGTGTTGGAGTTTGTCGAGCAGCAATTGGAACAGGAGCCGAACCTGCGAGCGCTGCAGATACAGTCTCAACTCGAACGAAGCTTAGAGGTTCGTCTTCACCGACGAACGATCGAAAAGTTATTGAAAGAACTGGGCTCAAAAAAAAACTCCTGAATTAGCCGTAGCAGGACCGAAGCGACAAGCTAGGGTTGAGGATCGATTGGCTGTTCGCTACGAGTCGCTTCGCACGGCATTTCTTCAAACGTGCGGCCTCGGAAAGGGGCAATTCTGGGATTGTTTTTCGTTATTCGGTGTATGGGGTCTGATAGCTTTTCCCGACCCGGGAAACCAAGACGTCTATGTTGTCGAAATCTACCTGGCTCCTGCACCTCGGTGGTCTGGGCGGAGGGACTTCCACGAAGAAGCCCTCAAAAATGCTCTCCGGCTCTTGACTAACAAAGTCTTTGTCCCGGCGCCGGGGCTTTTTGGAGGAGAGAAAAATGCAAGTGGCACTCTATGCCCGAGTTTCCAGCGAAGCGCAAGAGAAGAGGGGAACGATTGCTTCTCAAATCGAGGCTCTGCGCCATTACGCCTTGGAACATCAGTATGAGATCGTGGAGCACTATGTGTGTAAGGATGACGGCTACAGTGGCGCAATGCTGGCTCGCCCAGAGTTGGACCGACTCCGCGATGGGGCCCAGGCGGGCAGCTTCGATGCCATCCTGGTTTTAGCTCCCGATCGGCTATCCCGGAAGTATGCCTACTTGATTCTCATTCTGGAAGAGTTTGAGCGATTTGGAACACCGGTCATCTTTCTCGAGCAGGGTCCCCCTGATGACCCTCATAGTATGTTGCTAGTTCAGATTCAAGGAGCAGTTGCGGAATATGAACGGGCCAAGCTGGCGGAACGTTATCGGCGGGGCAAACTTTATCGCGCTCGCCAGGGAGAGGTTTTCTGGGCCACCATCCCCTATGGCTACCGGCGCGTGCCACGGCAAGGGAGTGTCAGTGCTTATCTGGTTATCAACGAAGTAGCCGCCGAGGTCGTGCGGAAGATTTTTTCTTGGCACGCCTGCGAGCAGATGAGTATCAGACAAATCGCTAAACGACTTACGCGAGATGGATACTGTCCGCCGAAAGGGGGAAAGCAGTGGGCAGAATCGACCGTTCACAAAATTCTATGCCAAGAAGCCTACGTGGGCAGTTTGCACTACAACAAGTCTTACCAAGTCACGGTAACCTCAGCCGAAGGCGTCCTCAGAAACAAGAAGGCCCTCCGACCCAGCTCGGAGTGGATAGCTGTCTCGATTCCTCCGCTTATCGATCTCGCGACCTTTGAACTCTCTCAGGCAAAGCACGCGCCCAATCAACAGTTTAGCCCACGCAATTTAAAAGAAGAACACTGGTTGCTGCGCAGACTACTTCGCTGCGAACGCTGCGGATACAAAAGTGCTTGCGTGGCCGACAAGAGACGCCCGCACATGCCCCGGGCCTACTACTACCGCTGCGACAAGCAAGGTCGTTTTGACGACGGACCGCGCTGCCATCCTAACCACGTTCGTTCCGGACCACTCGATGAACTGGTTTGGCAAGAGGTGCGCCGTCATCTGCTGGACCCCGAGCTACTAATGAAAGCGCAAACTACCTTGACCAGTACAGATTCTCTGGATCAGTCGTTTCTGATAACCCAACTGAACAATACCCAGAAAAGACTTGCTCAGACTCAAGGCGAAAGACGTCGACTGCTCGATGCTTATCAAGGCGGATTCATCACGAAAGAGGAATTCGAAGAGCGCACTCGAAATGTATCCATCAGAATCGAGAACCTGCAAGCTGATTTAAAAGCAGTCGCAGAGGAAAGTAAGAATGTCTCGGCCGGAAGACAGATGCTCACCAGAATTAACGATTTCACCAAGACACTAACCGAGAAGCTCAATGACATGACCTTCCACGAGAAACAGCAGCTAGTCCGCACCGTACTTCAGGAGGTCGTTATCAACGGCAACAC
>JALYXE010000478.1 GCA_030947265.1 Acidobacteriota bacterium | reverse complement strand
ATCTTGTTGCCGGTATGTATGATGCCGCCGAGTTTTGCGCCGGAGGGGCTTCAGCCAACCAGAGGATCGATGAACGCGTAATTCTTGCGCGCGATAGCTCGTATCCAGACTTCGAATTATGACTGTGACGCGCAAGTTGTTTGCCCACCAGGGAGGCGGCGTTTCTCGCAACGCGTGTAACTGTCAACGACCGGTGGGTGTAACATATAGTGAGGCAATAGCTGTTACGAGGGCGAATCAAAAGGTCAGGCGCTCAGCGCACACGTTTAGATCCCGAGTAACAGTCGCGTTTCGAGGAAGCGCAAACTCCCCGGCACGTGTTCTATGGCGGCAGAGCCCGGCAAGTGGAAAGTAGGATGAAGATTTGAGAGCTCTCATTACTGGCATCACCGGGCAGGATGGCAGTTATCTCGCGGAGCACTTGCTATCACTGGGCTACGAGGTGCACGGGCTTGTCCGCCGCGTCGCGCTGGAAGACCCCGAGCGCCGCTTCACGCGCATCAATCATCTGATAGATCGGATCCGCCTACACGCCGCGACTCTTGAAAGCTACCCGTCGCTGTTTGCGGTTGTCAGCCGACATGAGTTCGACGAGTGTTACCATTTGGCCGCTCAATCTTTTGTTGCCGAAAGTTTCGCCGACGGATTCTCGACGATGAATACGAACATCAACGGCACACACTATATGCTCGCGGCATTTCGCGAATTGCGACCGCAGTGCCGGTTCTATTTCGCGGGCTCCTCCGAGATGTTCGGCCTCGTACGCGAAACGCCGCAGCGTGAGGCTACCCCCTTCCACCCGCGATCGCCTTACGGCATCAGTAAGGTCGCCGGATTTGAACTCACGCGCAACTATCGCGAGGCTTACGGGATGTTTGGCGCAAATGGCATACTCTTTAATCACGAGGGACCGCGGCGCGGGTTCGAGTTCGTTACGCGGAAGATCACATCAACGGTGGCTCGTATCAAGGCGGGGCAGGCGAATGAACTGCGACTCGGGAACCTCGACGCGCGACGTGACTGGGGACACGCTAGGGATTACGTCCGCGCGATGCATCTAATGCTCCAGCACGACGTAGCCGATGACTTCGTGGTGGCGAGCGGCGAATCTCACACCGTGCGTGAATTCTGCGAGCTTGCCTTCTCTGAAGTCGACCTCGACTATCGCGACTACGTGCGCATCGACGAACGCTTCTTAAGGCCCGCCGAGGTTGGATCTCTGGTCGGAGACGCGACCAAGGCGCGTACCGTTCTCGGCTGGGAACCAAGCTGCACTTTCCCAGAACTCGTCCGCGAGATGGTGCAGAACGACCTCAAAGCAGTCTAGGGCGAAACGGCAGGTCTACCTGAGGCGGTAGGAGGTGCGCGCTGAGTGCGCTCCCTTCGTCAGGTTGATGCTTGCTCGGGGTAGTGCAACTGGCCGACAATCGAGACTACAGGACCTGTTGTGATGATGATAGGGCTTTTGGGGTTCGCGTCAGTCTGTTGAAAGGTCTTTGGACTCTTGATAGATTTGCTAAGATCTGACGCGGGACTTGATGAAACGAGCTTGCCATCAGCAAGTTTGCCTGCAACTGGCGCCGTGCGGAGGAAAGCGCTTCTGTTAAATACCTTCGACAATTGATTTGGGTCAATGTCCGTTGCTTAAAAATGCAATTCTTCTCATTCGCATTCACGCTCACGTCATAATATCAACATGCATTATTAATTGATTCGGAACTTTCGGGAGTTTAGGTTCAGAGTTGTTGAAAGTCGAATTGTCCATCATCATCGTCAACTGGAACGGAGGCGAGTTGTTGCGCCGCTCGGTCGAGAGCATCGTCGCCTGCCCGCCGTCAGTTGAATATGAGGTTGTCGCCATTGACAACGCCTCTACGGATAATAGCCTGGCATTGCTTAAAGCGAGTGAATCAGCAGACGGGCTCGCTCGCGCGGGCCGTTTGCGGATCGTCGAGAACCGTCAGAATCGCGGCTTTGGCCAAGCTAACAACCAGGCGTTTGCGCTCACAGACGGACCACTCCTCCTTTTACTGAACCCTGATACTGAGGTCACATTGGGCAGTATTGACCGCCTGATCGCCGCCGTCCGATCAGGATCCCGCGTGGGCGCAGCCGGGCCGAAGCTCTTGAACATCGACGGGTCGCTCCAGATAAGCGTATGGCGCAACCCGCCGGCGGCCTGGGAAATTCTGCTTTCGCAACTCAAACTCTATCTGCTTCTACCACGGCGAATCAGAGGCGAATTACTGCTTGGAGGTCATTGGGATCACGGTCGGAAAAGAGTTGTGCCAATGTTAAGTGGAGCAGCAATTCTGGCTCGACGAGCACTGATCGACGATGTGGGTGGGTTTGACGAACGATTTCATGTCTACGGAGAAGACAATGAATGGTGCTTGCGAATCGTGCGCGCGGGATGGCAACTGCTTTTCGAACCCGCCGCAGTGATTGTTCATCACGGGGCACAGAGTTCTTTGTACCGGTGGACCAACTTGGAAAAATTGCGTGTTCAGGTGGAAGCTAATTATTTTTTTCAGCAACATTCGCTGTCTCGCCACCGATTAATAACCAACCAGCTCGCCAGCTGTCTGACTGCGTCGATGCAACATTTATGGCGGCGACTGCGGGGAGTTTCTGCGCCGGACGTGAAACTCGCCAAAGAGATCCATTGGAAGCATTTGAAGCGCTGTCTGTTCGATAGCAATTCGACCGCGAGAAAAATTTGATATGAAGAAAGCTCTGATCACAGGAATCACGGGACAGGACGGATCCTATCTTGCCGAATTGTTGCTCGACAAAGACTATGAAGTTCATGGGATTATTCGTCGCGCTTCGACGTTTAATACAGGACGTATCGATCACCTTTATAAAGATCCCCACATTAACGGCGTGCGACTCTTTCTGCACTACGGCGATATTGCCGACTCAACCAACCTTATTAAACTGCTCTACCGAATCCAGCCGGACGAGGTTTATCATCTGGCGGCCCAGAGTCACGTGCGAGTCAGCTTCGACATTCCGGAGTACACTGGCGACGTGACAGCGTTGAGCACAGTTCGCATTCTCGAAGCAATACGTGAGACCGGACTGAATTCAAAGTTTTATCAAGCGAGCAGCTCGGAGATGTTTGGCAAGGTGCAGGAGTCGCCGCAATGCGAGACAACTCCTTTTTACCCACGCAGTCCGTACGGCGCTGCCAAACTATACGCCCACTGGGTGACAGTTAATTATCGTGAATCTTACGATATCTTTGCGTGCAGTGGCATTCTCTTTAATCACGAGAGTCCCCGGCGAGGGGAGACTTTTGTTACCCGAAAAATCACGCGCGCAGCCGCGCTGATCAAAGCCGGGTTGCAAAAAAAACTTTACCTCGGCAATCTGGATGCGAAACGCGATTGGGGCTACGCGAGGGAATACGTCGAAGCGATGTGGTTAATGCTACAACAGGACAAGCCGGGAGACTACGTTATTGCGACTGGCGAAACGCATTCAGTTGAAGAGTTTTTGACCGAGGCCTTCTCGCAAGTCAATCTGGATTGGCGCAAGTACGTCGAGCTTGACCCTAAATATTTGCGGCCTGCTGAGGTCGATCTGTTGATTGGCGACGCCTCAAAGGCGAAGCGTGTCCTCGACTGGGAATCGAAGGTGACTTTCAAGGAACTGGTGCGACTGATGGTCGCTGCCGATATAGCGGTCGTCGGGCTCAAGGAGCACGAAGTTTTTGGTGATACTGATCGTGCCTGAACGGTCACGCGCTTGACGATTGGCTGAATGACCTTCGAAGACGAAGATCGCCGGAGCGAAGCATTGGAACAGTTGAGGGGAAGCTTTCCTTACAAACGGATTGTCGTAACTGGCGGTGCGGGATTTCTCGGGCGCTTCATAGTCAAGCGTTTGCAGGAACATCCCGAACTGGAAGTTTTCGTTCCCCGCAGCAGCAACTACAATTTGGTCGAGATCTGCGAGATTAAGCGCCTTCTTTCAGAAACCCGCCCAGATTTGATCGTGCATCTTGCAGCGGTTGCCGGGGGCCTTGGTGCTAATCAAAAGAACCCCGGAAAATTCTTTTACAAAAATTTGATGATGGGAGTCCAATTGATAGAACAGGCGCGGCTGCACGGAGTTCAAAAGTTTGTGGCTCTGGGAACGGTGTGCGCCTATCCGAAATTCACACCAACGCCGTTCCGTGAGGAGGATTTGTGGGACGGCTATCCCGAAGAAACAAACGCGCCTTACGGTCTAGCGAAAAAGATGATGCTAGTGCAGGCACAGAGTTACCGGCAGCAATATGGCTTTAATTCAATCTTCCTATTGCCGGCGAATCTTTACGGTCCAGGCGACAACTTCGACCGCGAAAGTTCCCACGTTATTCCAGCGATCATTCGCAAGTGTATAGAAGCCCGGGATGAGGGCACGGCATTCATCGAGGCATGGGGGACCGGCAATGCTTCACGCGAGTTTCTCTACGTTGCAGATTGCGCCGAAGCAATTGTGAGAGCGGCAGCTATTTACGACGAGAGCGAGCCGGTGAACATCGGCACCGGCAACGAAATCAGGATCGCAGAGTTGTTGCAATTGATTGCCGGACTCACGCGCTTCGAGGGCCAGATCCACTGGCAACATGACAAGCCAGATGGTCAGCCGCGGCGGCGTCTCGACGTCTCGCGGGCATTCGAAAAATTTGGATTTCGTGCGCAGGTGACACTGGAAGAAGGTTTGAGGCGCACTGTTGATTGGTATGAGACGAATCGTTAGCGAGAACGCCTGCGGGGACGTCGGTACCCACAAAGTGCTGCACGACTCGGTAAGTTCCTGACGCGGGGGGCGTCAGGAACAAGTTTGTCGGTAGCAGGCAGTACTACGAAGAAAGCTCTTCTGTTAACGACCTTCGACAATTGATTTTGGTCAATTCCAGTACGTAAGAGTTGCCTCTTCTCATCACGTTTACTGCGTAACCCTTTACTCCAACATGCACTATCACCTGATCGGAATCTGCGGAACCGCGATGGCCGCTTTGGCGGGAATGCTGCAAGCTCGAGGACACCGCGTTACCGGTTCCGATCAAAATGTTTATCCGCCAATGTCTACCATGCTTGCCTCGCTCGGGATTTCGGTTATGTCAGGCTACCGCCCGGAACATCTGGAGCCTGCGCCGGACTGCGTGATTGTGGGGAATGCTCTTCCGCGAGGCAACGCCGAAGTCGAGGCGACTCTCAATCGAAAACTCCTCTATCGTTCGCAGGCTGAAGTTGTAAAGGAAGAATTCATTCGCGGTCGCCGCTCACTCGTGGTTGCCGGCACGCATGGCAAAACAACGACAACCAGCATTGCCGCCTGGCTGATGGAACAGGGAGGGCTGGACCCGACTTTCCTGATTGGTGGGGTGGCGCAAAACTTCGGCGTTAGCTTTCGAGTAACAAATAGCGACTACTTCATCATCGAGGGCGACGAGTACGACACTGCGTATTTCGATAAAGGTCCAAAGTTTATGCATTACCTGCCGGAGATTGCGATCGTAAATAACATCGAGTTTGACCATGCCGATATTTACAACGACCTCGCCGCAGTCAAACTCGCTTTTCGCAGACTCATGAACCTCGTTCCGGGAAACGGTAAACTAATAGCAGGCTGGGATAGTCCACATGTCCGCGAAGTTGTTGCTTCGATGGGTCAGAAACTCTTTACTCAACTCGAAACTTTTGGCACCAGCGACGAAGCGAAGTGGAGAGTTCGCGATATGGACTTTACCAGTGAGCTCAGCCGCTTTACGGTAACTTGCGAGGGCAAGGAATGGGGCAAGTTTCAAACGCCGCTGATTGGCGACTTCAATCTCCTTAACTGCCTGGCCGTGATAATTGCGGCAGACGCGTGGGGTGTTGGAAGAGATGCTATTTCCGAGGCGCTCCGCACGTTGAAGAACGTTCGCCGCCGCGCGGAGGTGATAGGGGAAGAAGGTGGTGTCACTGTTATTGATGATTTCGCTCACCATCCCACGGCCGTACGCGAAACGCTGCGCGGGCTGCGCAATAGATACAGGGAGCGTCGTTTGATTGCGGTGTTTGAGCCACGCTCCTGGTCGTCGCGACTGGCAGTTTTCCAGGACGAATATGCCAAAGCATTCTCGGCTGCCGACTACGTAGTCATCGCGACGGTCTTCGACGGTCAGAAAGTGGTGGAGAAAGGCAAAGCGCTCGACACACGCAAATTAATCGACGAGATCTCGAAACAGGATAAGCCAGCCTTTTTGTTTCCTGACGCCACCGAAATCATTGCCCACCTGCTCCCGCAAATGCGACCTGGCGACGTTGTCGCAATAATGTCCAACGGGGGCTTTGATGGCATTCACGACAAGTTGCTGGCTAGACTGAAGGCCGAAGGCAGTAGTGGTTTTCAATGATAAATGGTAATTGAGAAATGATGAATGGAAAATCTGCATAGTTTCCATTTCTTATTTCTCATTTTTCATTTTTCATTTTTCATTTTTCATTAGGCTCAGTGATTTAGAACTCGACTTGCTTACTGCCTACTGCCTACTGCCTTCTGCCTTCTGCCTTCTCCGGTTCGGGATGGACCACAAGCAGAGGTTTTGACATACCTTTGCCGTTAGGTTTGTCGGGAGCAACTTCCACTCGAGCTGTGAGCACCCGTCGAATGGGCTTTGGTAAGAATTTCCCGGCGAGCAAAGCTGCGGCTCCGATGAACTCTACAACGTCGCCGCCGCCGCTCCAGTGCTCGCGAACAACTTTCGGATCAGTTCGCTCCATCAGTCGCAAGAGTGTGAGCGCAATCAGGTAGGCATCGTCAACCTGACCGACAAAAGGAATCATGTCAGGTATCAAGTCGAAAGGAATAATTGCGTAGACGATCGCTCCAGCGAGAAGCGCCCTTTCGGTAGCCGGCACGCGCGAGTCAGTCAGCAGGCGCGCAGACAACAAGAGCAGGTTTGGGAGGAATAGTACTACGTTCTTTAATCGCCGCCTCGCTAAAAGTGCAGACATCGATCCGCCTAAACCCTTCGCTGCAAAACTCACGTGCTTGGGTTGCTAAGTTATCACGACAATAACCCGCTTGTAACGCAAACTGTTAGTTTGCGTCCGCAACATTAACCTGGCCTCCGCAACATCAGTAGATTCCACTGTTTGAGCGCAAACTAACAGTTTGCATTACACCGGCAGCGCTGCTTGTTCTCTTAGTCCGAGTTCGCTAGACTCACCGTTCTTCTAAAGCCTGTGCCGGACCCCACTTCTTCTATGGATATCCTTGAACGAATTCGCCAGCGCGCAGCCGCAAACCCCCAACATATCGTCTTGCCTGAGGGAAACGAGCCACGCACCGTGGTGGCGGCTGCCATCTGTGCCCGTAATCGAATTGCGCGAATAACATTGCTTGGAGACGAAGCAACTGTTCGCGAAACAGCGCAACGTGAAGGAGCCGATCTCATGGGGGTCGAAGTCGTGGACCACCTGCGAGCTCCTGATTTTGAAAAGATGGCCTCGCTGTTTCACGAAATGCGTCGGGCAAAAGGATTGATGGCTGACGAGGCTCGCACGTTAATGGCCGACCCGCTTTATTACGGAAATCTTATGGTGCGGCTGGGAAAAGCGGACGGGTCGGTCGCAGGAGCAACCAACACGACCTCTCATACAGTGCGCGCCGCTCTCCACTGCATTGGCGTTCGTTCCGGGTTCAAATTGGTCTCAAGTTTCTTTCTGATGGCCTTGCGTGACATCAGTTTCGGCCATAATGGCGCTTTAATCTTCGCCGATTGCGGCGTTGTTATCGAACCCTCGGCCGCAGAGTTGGCCGAAATTGCGATCAGTTCAGCGGATTCCTGCCGTGCACTGCTGGGCGCGACACCTCGAGTAGCAATGCTTTCGTTCTCAACCAAAGGAAGCGCCAAACATCGTTTAGTTGACAAAGTGGTTGAGGCTACCAGAACTGTCAAGGCGAGAGCGCCCCAGCTGGAGATCGATGGCGAGTTACAAGCAGACGCAGCGCTTTTGCCCGCCGTGGCGCAGTCAAAGGCCCCCGGATCGATCATACAAGGGCAGGCAAATGTTCTTATATTTCCGGATCTCCAGTCGGGCAACATAGCCTACAAGCTGACAGAACGATTAGCTGGCGCAACCGCTATTGGCCCGATTCTTCAGGGGCTCGACAAGCCGGCCAACGACCTCTCGCGCGGCTGCCAAGCGGAAGACATTGTCGATGCCATAGCCATAACCTCTGTGCAATCCCGGGCGCGACAAATGGCCGGCTAACCATGCGGTGGAACATCCATCCGAATACCGGACAACTCGAAACTGACCCTTCTAGCATCCAACCCCACGGAATTCGCATTGCGAGAGGCAGACCAACTACCATGTCCAATCAAAATCTACGCCTCGGCTTTTGTCTAAACCTAATTCTGGACCTAATTCTGGTCACAGGCGCTTCAGTTCATTCCCAGCAAAAATCTCGTCAGCCGCTTCCAGTTCCCACGCCACCAAATATGCAGGAAGAGCCTGTGAAGGTGTTCACCGAAGAGGTGCGCCTCCCTGTTGTCGCCGTGGATCAGTTTGGCCATTACGATCCTTCAGTAGTACCCGATGACATCCTGGTGCTCGAAGACGGCGTGTCCCAACAAATCAAAAGCGTTCGACACATTCCAGCAAATGTGGTCCTGATGCTCGATACGGGCGGCGAATTAAGCGGCCTGGGAGGATTTTCAAAGCGAACCAGCTTAACGCGCGAAGTAGCTATCGCATTGTTGAATCAACTTTCGGAAGGCACTTGGGTAGCGACTATGCAGTTCAACAACTCCGTTGAGTTGCTTCAAAACTGGACACGCGATCGGCCCGCCACTCTCAAAGTGCTGAAAACCAAACTCTTGGCTGGCAAACGAGCACGTTTCGCAGATGCAATCGTTGCTGCTGCTGAGCAGTTGAAGGATCGCCCGGAAGGCAGTCGCCATGTTGTTTTCATCACCGACGGAGTCGATACGCCGGGCGGAAAAATCGATCGGGCCCAGGCGATTAAACAGTTGGCGGCGACCAGGGCGACAGTTCACATCATTAGTTACACGGAGTTTGTTCGCCAGAAAGATACGAAAGCAAATCCCAGGGTCGAGACAGGACAACTTCCCACCTCGCACGACCCGATTACATCTAACGATCCCACTCAACCGCCGGGCACAACGCGCAGTCCCACATTTGGAGTTACTGTCAGATTCGATCCAGCCATGCGTCGCCAACGAAAGGCTTACGAGGCGGAGATCAAGAAAAGTCAACAAATTCTCACGGGGATGGCGGAAGAAACCGGTGGCCAGATCTTTCTGCCGAAGACAAGCGAGCAGATGATCGCGCAAGCGAGGGGCGCCGCGCGAGAAATAGGAGCAGAATATGTAGTTACTTATCGGCCCCGGCGACCGCTCGCGGACGCGAAGCGAGCCGAGTATCGGCGAATTGAAGTGGCGTCCCGACGGGTCGGATTGAGTTTGCGTTCGAGACGTGGTTATGTGGTGCCTTCGCAGGCGGAGGAAAAATAACGGATTCTGGGTGCGATCGATTACGACTGTTTATAAGAGCGTAGTTTAATTAACAACCGCCTCGAGATGCGACTCGAGCATTGTTACCATGCGACGAACTTCAAGTTCGTCTTCCATTTTCACTAAAGATTGCTCGTACAACACTTCCCAATCCCTTTGGGGCACGCGATGAAAAGCTTCGACAACCTTTGGATCAAACTGTTTCCCTGCCCAATCGTCGAGTTCTTTAGCTGCGTCTTGATACGGCTTGCCTTTACGATACACTCGATTACTGGTCATCGCGTCGAAAGCGTCGGCCACTGAAAATATGCGGGCGCATAAGTCAATGTCCTCTCCGTGCAGTCCATGAGGATAGCCCGATCCATCCCATTTCTCGTGATGCTGCGCCACTACGAGCGCCGCGCCCTGGAGAAATTCAATGCCGCGCAAAATCTGTTGACCGTGCAAGGGATGTTCGCGCATGAGCACCCATTCTTCATCGGTTAGTTTTGCGGGCTTGCGAAGAATCGAATCGGGCACGCCGATCTTTCCGATGTCATGAAGCAGCGATCCAAATTCAAGTGCCTTTATGCGCCCGCTATCTAAGCCATACTCTGTACCGAGACGCAAACTGTAAGTGACCACTCGCTCTGAATGCCCGTGTGTTTCCAGGTCCCTGGTTTCAAGTGCCGCCGTAAGCGCTCTTAGTGTTGATCGATATGCATCTTCGAGTGAGTTTAGAGCCTGGTCGAGCTCGGCTGTTCGCTGCTCAACCAACTCTTCAAGATGGTCTTCATAGCGTTGCTTGGCAATAATCAATCCCTGATGCTCAAGAGCCCGCTTCACCACTGCTTCCACTTGCCGCAAGTCAAACGGTTTCATTACGTAATCGAAGGCGCCCAGCCGGAGAGCATCGATGGCGCTCTCAACGGTCTGCATACCGCTAATCATAACAACTACAGTATTTGGCGACATCGTTCTTACATGCGGAATCATTTCAAGACCGCTCATCCCCGGCATCGTGATATCGCTCACTACAAGTTCGTAATAATTCCTGGCTAACACCTCGAGCGCCTCTTCAGCAGACGCTGCACTCGTAGTGTAATACCTGGCCGCAAATAGATCGGACAGGATCGCCGTTATTTCTGGCTCATCATCAACGATAAGAATGCGTGATCTCTCGCCACTTAACATTTTTCCGACTCCTATTTCCGGAGGATACTGAGCGGCAAATTCACCGCGTAGAAAAGCGAAGCCTTGGGGGAGGCGAGGAGGCCGTGTAAAGAAATTTGTCTCGCCCTCAGGACAGGCTAGATTCTACAGAATTTGGGTGACCGTGGCAAACAAGTTTTTGCAGGGTGGTAAATATCTGTTGTTTAACGACTTGAGTGACGAACCAGGCGTAGACTCTCGGCGCGGTGCGCGCTAGCCAGCGCTAAAAGGCGCGCACTTCTCGGCTTTTCGTCTAGGGTTATCAATAGCGAGCGGGGCGACGTCAACCCATACGAATTCCATAGGTGTAAACGGCGGCACCTCCGCCGCCAAACGTTCTTGAAGCCAGCCGGCTGGACCGGCAGAAGAGAGGAGCGTCCAAAACTTATCTTATGAGTGAAAAATCTGGATTGCTCTTACGTCGCCAGATGAATCCATCCAACACGTAATGCGTGAGTTGGGGCAATGCCAGTAGCGGCACTACGAATATTTTCAACATTCCGATGTCCCACCCAACACCGAACAGCCACGCGCGCTCATGCCACACTCCACGGTCCCACAATAATTCTTCTACATACGCGATCACCCAGAGTGTGGCCAGAAATGACAGTGGACCGCGCGTAAGAAAGCGATAGGGACTGCTCGCGCGCGGGCGTTGCGCGCGCGCATACCAGTAAACGAGCGCCAGGTAAGGAACCCCATGAATGATCACATTAGTCACGGTGAAAGAATAATCGGAATTGAAAACCACGATACCTGTGTACCAGCAGATCGCAGTAGTTATAACCACGATGTCTTTACCCGGGTTCACTCCGTCCCATCTCCACCAGTGATAAGCGGCACGAAGCACATACACTGACAACACGGCCCAGTAAAGCGGCCGCACCAGGCGCTCGAGCGACGAGAGAGCAGGTGCAGCGGTGAAATCATTTTCGAGAAACCACCAAAACCGGCGTGGCAGATGTGCATGCCAATAGATGAGCGGGTAAAGAGTAACCGAATAAATTGTGACGGTATCAAGCCAGCGCCCGAATTGATCGCGCTCACCCACCCGCGCGCGGTAAAGCATCACCCACCCATACTGCTGGCGAATGAAATGAAACACTGCGAGGTATGCCAGCACTCGCCAAAAAACAAGCTCGCCTTCCGAGTAGAGCGCCACCCCAATAACAAATCCAAGCACGGGCACCAGCGCATACAGCCACGGTCGTCGCGTTAGTTCATTTGTATTAAAGTAAACGCGGAAGCCTGTACCCCAAACGTGAGCCACATCGATCAGCAATACGGCCGGCACCCAGGTCCATTCCGGCGAGCGGTCGTTAAGCACACCGGCCCGCGCGCCAATCCATAAAGCGACGAGAGCAAGTAGTGCGCTGCCAAGAAACACTCCTAGATCGACAGGACCAGAGAACAGCCAGAAACATGACGCAGGAGAGACGGCATCCGGGAGAAGGGGAGACATACTGACAGGGAGATGTCGTGGTGTTGTTGCCGTCAGGCGCGGACTAAGTATGTCGATTCTTTTCATTCTGCTGGGTGGCGTCCTATTTCATGCTCTGAAATCTCAGTGTTCTCTGTGGCTCTGTGGTGAACGCTTGCCACGTAAGAGTCACCTACTGAGACACAGAGTTCACAGAGGACGCACAGAGAAGTCTTCAACTTAAAATACTAGGTTCTGGCGATTTCTATTTGAGCATGCCCCTAGCGGCCAGAATCTCATCGGCCGCTCTAATTCCGTGATAGAAAGCTTCTTCAAAGAGGGCGACACCACCGAGGTCAGTGTTCGCAAAGTGGACGCTGCGAAATGGTTTTGCTGCAGCGGCGCGCGCGCCACCCCAGACGAAACCGGGCCGCGGCCGAATCATCGCGTGTCCCCAACGCATCACATCAAGCCGTTCGACCAGCGCACGAATGTCGCTGTGCGCACGAGATAAATCTGTCAGCGTCACATCGGCGCAACTGTGCCAATCCATTCCTAGCAACTTTTCTCTTGCAGCGCGCGGATTGGCATCGCATATAGGATAGTAGTACGTAAAAACGGTAGGGCCGTGATCCAGACCTCGCTGGTGCGTCGCGGTCACGTATCCCAGCGATGGGCTTTCGTAAAGTACATTGTCCCATGCGAGAGGAAAGCCACGACTGACTGGCCTGTCTTTCAGAAAGAGATTGGCCACCATCCAGGTGCCGTACTGAAATTCGGCAACGTGTGCGGGCGCGTGCTCGCGATAGTCGCGAATTAAATAGGAGGCCAGAAATTGTGGTGCGGCAAAAATTACCTGCTGCGCATGAAAGCCCGTTGCTTCCTGTGCTTTTTCATTGGTCGCGATCACATCTACTCCGGCTTTTCCATTTGTATCAGTGGGAACGATTTCGGTTGCAGCCATACCGAGACGTACTTTCGTTTTGACCTGATTGTAGAGGTGCGACACCAGACGTCCGTTGCCTTCTGGCCAGGTGATCAGGGACTGAGATTCGGCGCCGGGTTTCCCTACTCGCGAGGCGAAATAAAAAAGTCCCGCCCAGGCGCTTGTCTGATCCACGGTCAATCCATAGTCATCACGACATCCATAGTCCACCAGCCAGCGCAAGCGCGGGGAATTTAAATCATGCTTCTTCATCCACTCGGCCATTGTGATCCTATCGAGGCCGGTGACCTCTATATCATCCGAACTGGTCTCTACGGGAATGGCAAAGGCCCGACGGTTGCGAGAATCACGCCAACCCACCCAACGATTTATCTCCGCATAGAATTTTTCAAGTTGGGATAGATCGTCGCGACTGGCACCGGCGTGGAGGTACAGCCCTTCATACCAGCGACTACGAAAGAAGACCCTCTCTTCCGGATCGCGACAAAGAAACTGCTCGGCGACGATCGGTTCGCCCTCAGAATCGCGTCCTTCGACAATTCCCATTTCGTCAAGCAATTTGATGAGAGTCGAGTTTTCCCGGAGCGGCACCGGCAGGTAATGAGCACCCCAGGGATAGGATACAACTGAGGACGTGCCGCTTCGCGCAGTGCCGCCGGGTGCGGGTTCGAGTTCAAGTAAGACAAAATCGTCGAAGCCGGAATTTACTAAGCGCCAGGCGGCGGACAAGCCGGCCACGCCGCCACCCGCAATCACTACTCCGGCTTGCTGCCAGTTATCAGCAGCAGGCACGAGGCTCAGACCATCACGAATGCGATGACCGATCCCGTCCGACGCACCAACGATTTCACCAACGGGAAACTGAGGAGCTATATTTGAACGACAAGCCGCAAGAGCAACGGGCACTCCGAGGAAAGCGGCCAGGATCTCGCGCCTTGTAAAAGTATTCGTCACTTTGGTCTTTTTGGTCCTTGATCCTGGTTCTTTGGTCTTGGGCAAACCAAATCATTTTCCATATATCATTTGAAATTTTTCATTTGTCATTTCAAGAGCTTCGACGACTCAAAGAGTTAGATTCCGAATCGGGAAGACGCTGAACGGATCAGAGTCAAAATAACGAATGACAAATGTCAAATGACATAGGACCAATAATGTCTTTTAACCTAAGACCCAAGACCAAAAGCCAAAGACCAAAGGCCAAAGACCGAAGTCCAAAGACCTTACTGCCTTCGGTAGTCATTCGTATCGCTTCCACTCGGCTTCGTAATAACGAACGAGTACCTGGTTATCCAGACGGTTGATCTCGACCGGCACCGGACCAAGGTCAGCCGAGAGCATGAACATTGCGTGCATTGCCTGATCGTCCAGAAACCGCAAACCTGCCGGGGCGCGCAACGGCGGATCGAAGGGCGTCATGCGTGCTAACACAAAACCCCAGACTCCGAAAGACGGCACAGCAGTGTAGTAGGGTTTTACTGTGAATCCGGCCGCTTCGATCGTCCTCAAAATGCACCAATAAGAGTTGCGTGCAAACAGTGGCGAAGTGGATTGAACAGCTATCGCCGCATCAGGCGCCAGATGTTCCTTTAACAGCCGATAAAAACGGGTGGTGTATAGCTTCCCCAGCGCGAAATTGTTAGGATCTGGAAAATCAACTATCGCGGCATCGAAGAGTTCATTCTTTTGTTCGAGCCAGATCATCGCGTCTTCGTTGACGACGTGTACGCGAGGGTCGTCAA
>JALYXE010000460.1 GCA_030947265.1 Acidobacteriota bacterium | reverse complement strand
CCTACGTCGTTGCCTACGGCGACATGCCAAGTCTGCAACAAGCGGCGGCTGGGGCGTTACTGGGGGAGATCGATGTCACCGGCAAGCTACCCATTTCACTGCCGGGCCTTTATCCGCGTGGCACAGGCATCCTGCTAAAGCGTTCCCACTGAAAAGAAGTGACAAAGAATCCCGGTTGTTCTATCTTGGAGATGTCCGACTGAAGGAAGGAAAAATGTCTACTGAAGATAGACTTGATCGTCTCGAGCGCATCGCCAGGTCGATGGTGCGTGCCGGACTCCGTGCGCGCCGGGAAATGCGGCAGCAGGACGATAAGATAACTATCCTGGTGGATGCCCAGATAAAAAACGAAGAACGATTCGCCAAGTTAGTTCAGGCGCAAACTGAGTTAACTGAGTCACAAACGCACACCGACCACCGGCTGGATGCCCTGATCGATATCATCAGGGAAGGCCGCAACGGAAAGTCTCGCTGAACAAACCAGGTTTTCATTCATTCCACAGTTTTCGCTCTTGATCATCTTGCCATCAATCTTTCCTCCTTTCCCGCTCAACGATTTTCCCAAATATTACGTCGCGGTGCTTCTCCTGACGCTTGCCCTCACTATTCCGGCGCTCCCCACTACACCTGCGTCTGGTTTACGTAATACAAATCCAGCCAACGTTTCCGTTTCCGCTCAGAAACTCGAGGCCATCGACGCTCAGGTTGAGCTGGAGATTAAGCTGCATCATCTGCCGGGTGCTGTGGTTTTGGTGGCCCGAAAGGGGGCCGTGGTGTGGCGCAAGGCATATGGCGCACGTGCGGTTGAACCGTTGCAAGAAGCAATGACGACTGACACGATCTTTGATCTGGCAAGTCTTACTAAAGTTGTGGCCACCGCGACGAGCATCATGATTCTGGTCGAGCGTGGAAAGGTGCGATTGAGCGATCCGCTGTCGACCTACATTCCGGAGATCAAAGGTGAGGGAAAAGAACGCATCACGATCGAGTTGCTCCTGACGCATCGCGCCGGGTATGCGCCTGACTTTGATTTGAAGGAACGCTGGACCGGATATGACGAGGCGATAAAGAGGTTGGTTCGCGAGCCGCTGCGCAATACTCCGGGCGCCAAATTTGTTTACAGTGATATTGGCTACATCGCCCTCGGTGAAGTTGTTCATCGTGCCAGCGGTCTCAGTCTTGACGAATTTGCGCGTCGAAATATCTTTGCGCCGCTGGGAATGCGCGCCACCGGCTTCCGGCCCAAATCAAATTTGCGTGCTCGTATTGCTCCAACTGAAAAGCGAAGCGGGCAATTAAGCTATCTTGGCGACACTCCTCTGAATACCAGGACCGGAGAGGACAAATGGCTGCGCGGCGAGGTCCATGACCCCACTTCCTATCGAATGAATGGAATCGCAGGACACGCCGGACTCTTCTCAACTGCCGACGATCTCGCAATCTACTGCCAGATGATCCTCAACGGAGGACAATACAGAGGTGCACGGATTTTAGCTCCGCTAACGGTGGCAGAAATGACCCGACCCCGGTTGGTGTCCGAAGGCGGCTGGACACGCGGCCTGGGCTGGGACATCAACACCAGCTTTTCTACCAATCGTGGCGATCTTTTTCCGCTCGGCTCTTTCGGTCATACGGGTTTCACCGGCACTTCGATCTGGATCGATCCGGCCAGCAAGATGTTTGTCATCTTCCTCAGCAATCGGGTGCACCCGGATGGCAAAGGCGACGTGGGCCCTCTGCGCGGACGCGTGGCATCAATTGCCGCCGGCGCAGTAACGGATTTCGCGATTGTTGCGCGCACGCGTCTGGAGTTGTCGCAATACTACGAAAAAATGATCAGCGATCTGGGCCACTTTACTGCTTCGCGTGAGCAAGCTATGGCAAAGTCTTCGGCTGGTCTCAATCCAGCCGACGCAAAAGTCCTGACTGGAATTGATGTGCTCGAGCGTGACGGTTTCAAGCAACTGTCGGGGATGCGCGTAGGCTTGGTCACCAATCAAACAGGCCGCGATCGCGAAGGCCGTTCGACGATCGACGTTCTTCACGGCGCGCCGGATGTCAAACTCGTAGCGCTTTTTTCCCCCGAGCATGGTATACGGGGCGCTGCGGACGAAAAAGTCTCGGACTCCAAAGACGAACAGACAGGTCTGCCCATCTACTCGTTGTATGGAGAAACACGCCGGCCCAAGCCGGAACAACTGAAGGATCTCGATGCTGTCGTTTTTGATATTCAGGACATCGGCACGCGCTTCTACACTTACATTTCCACGCTCGGCTACGTGATGGAGGAAGCGGCAACGGCTCACCGCCCGGTCTTTGTTCTGGATCGTCCAAACCCGATTGGCGGCCTAGATGTTGAGGGTCCGGTCGCTGATGCCGACAGACTTTCCTTCACCGCTTATCACAGCATTCCGGTGCGATATGGAATGACAATTGGCGAGTTGGCGCAACTCTTCAACCAGAAACGCGCTATTGGGTGCGATCTCAGGGTCATTCAGATGGTGGGATGGCAGCGCGCGATGTGGTTCGACGAAACCAATCTCATTTGGGTGAATCCGTCGCCAAACATGCGCAGCCTCACAGAGGCAACGCTGTATCCCGGCATTGGTCTGCTTGAAACCACCAATGTGTCGGTCGGCCGCGGCACTGACACGCCCTTCGAAGTAGTCGGTGCGCCGTGGGTTGATGGACAGCAGCTCGCTTCGTACCTAAACCACCAAATGATTGCCGGCGTTCGCTTTGTTCCCGTTCGTTTCACGCCAAAAACTTCGGTCTTCAGCGGCCAGGAGTGTGGCGGCGTCAACATCATCATCACCGACCGTGCCCGTTTTCGATCCGTCTTCAACGGGCTGGAGATTGCCATCGCTTTGCGCAAACTCTATCCATCCCGTTGGAAGGCTGATGATTACCTCCGCCTGCTTGTTAATGCGGATACGCTCGAAAGATTAAAGCGGGGTGATACGCCCCAAGAAGTTGTTCGTTCGTGGAACGCGCGACTGGAAGAATTTCGCGTGATACGCACAGCGGTTCTGCTTTACAAGGAGTAGTGATCTGATAACCAGGCGGGGCGTGTATACTATCATCGTCGCACGGACACTTTTATTCTCGGCAAACGATCAAATCGTTCAGTTTCCCTATGCTGTCCCATCGCAGGCATCAGTCACAGTTTCGACTAGCAAGTTGTTTCGGAAAGGCGGCGATTTTAAAGGCGCCGGTTAAGAGACTCGTCGCCGGAATGCGGTCGCCACATTCATAAGGAGAGTTTTAAATGAAAAAGCTTACTGTCTTGAATATCTTAGTGGCCATCTGTTTCTTGATGGCCACAGCGACCGGACTTGCCCAGTCTATTAGCGGCAGGATTGTCGGGACGGTTACTGATCCAAACGGCGCAGTCGTGCCGGAAGCTTCTATCTCAGTGACGAATGAGGGAACCGGTGCACAACGTACGGTCAAAGCTGACGATAGCGGCACCTATGTCGTAACTGAACTACCCGTCGGGCTCTACACCGTCGCGATTACGGCGGCCAATTTTTCACCGATAAGCCGGCCCCACGTTAAGGTCGACGTCGGAAGCGACACGCGTGTGGACGTCGCAATTACAGTGCAAGGCGCGGCGGCCGAAGTGACAATCGAGGATCAGGCGCCCGTTTTGCAGCGCGACAGCAGCGCATTGGCGGAGGTCGTCAACAACCGGCAGGTCGAATCTCTGCCAATTAATGGACGCGATTTTCGCCGCTTGACAACAATCACACCAGGCGCTGCGCCGCGTTCGCAGCGCGGCTCGCTTGGTTCGTTTACGGTTAATGGCCAGCGCGAAAAGTCGAACATCTTTTTGATTGACGGCGTGGACAATAACGATTCGTTTCGCAACCAGCCATCGTTCAATCAGGGTGGAGTCACCGGCGCGCCGGCGACGCTCTTTCCGGTCGATGCGCTCGGCGAGTTTAGTATTCAGACGCAGGGTGCTGCCGAGTACGGACGAAACTCCGGTGCGGTGCTCAATATCCTCGTCAAAGCCGGCACAAACGATTTTCACGGCTCTGCCTACGAGTTCTTGCGCAACGATAACTTCGACGCGCGAAACTTTTTTGAAGGAAAGCGAAACGAATTCAAGAACAATAACTTTGGCGGAGTTATTGGCGGACCAATCATTCGCAACCGCACGTTCTTTTTTGCGGGCTACGAAGGCCAGCGCGAATCCGTCTTCTCTCCCTCTGCCGTGCTCGTGCCTTCCGCAGCGGCGATTGCCACAGCGCGCGCTCTCAACGCCGCCAATGGCCGGCCCGAAAACCCGCTGAGCACGCGTCTGCTGGCTTTTTTCCCGGCAGAAAACAGTTCGGGGACGAACAACTATCTGTTTGGGGCGCCAAACAGCAATCGAAGCAATAATTTCCTTGCCAAGATCGATCACCGCATCACCAGCAAGTTGAACATGAGCGGTCGCTACATCTTCGGCCAGGGCACTCAGGTCTTCCCGCTGACGAGTGGCAATGGTTCGCCCCTTCCGGCATATCAAACCGTTGTACCGACGCGCATTCAGCTGGTTGGCATTAATTTCCAATACCTCGCTACTCCGACAATCGTCAATGAAATGCGCTTGAGCTACAATCGCTTTACCCAGGGCTTTAGTCCGCTCGATGCCAGTTTTGATCCGTCCAGCATAGGCCTCAACACCGGCCTGACAAGTGGCGGCCTGCCCACAATTACAGTTGCTGGTTTTGTCCCGCTCGGTTCGCCAAACAACCTGCCGCGCAGTCGGGTCAGCAGCGCGTATCAAGTGGTTGATAATCTGACCTGGACCAGCGGCGCGCATACTTACAAGTTTGGCGGCGAGTATCGCCGTCCGCTCGTCAACTCGGTGAACGACACTTTCAAACGCGGACAGATCAACTTCGCTGGCAGCACAGGCTTCAGCCCCTTAGCCAACTTTCTCGCGGGATTTCCCTCCATCAGCAGCACGGTGATCCTTCGCGGCGGCACGCGGCGAGACACTTTCTCGCATAACCTGGGCCTGTTCGCGCAGGATGATTGGAAAGTCAACCCGCGCCTGACGCTCAATCTTGGTTTTCGTTATGAATACACGGGAGTTTTTGCCGACGCGCACAAACGAATCTCGAACTTCGTACCGAGCGTTGGGCTGGTACAGGTCGGCGACGCTAATCTGCCGCGCCTTTATCGCAGAGACCTTAACAATTTCGCACCTCGTTTGGGATTGGCTTACGATCTGACAGGCAAAAGCAAGACCGTCCTGCGCGCCGCCTATGGAATCTATTACGATGCGCCTTCGCAGGACTTTTATCTCGCACACAGTTTCCAGAACGGTGGTCCGGGAAGCGTCGGCAACAATTTCGTGCCGGCCATAGGAACCTTCAACGTGACCTTCCCGTCCACGGCCACAGTGCCCTTCGGCCCCGGGATAGCGATTTTCCCCGGCACCACGGCGCCCCCGACTCCCTTCCCGATCTT
>JALYXE010000458.1 GCA_030947265.1 Acidobacteriota bacterium | reverse complement strand
GTGGTGTTCGCATTACCCGGTCGCTACTGCTCCCGGTTCCGTATATTTGTCGTCCCACTATAGCCGCCGCTTGCTTCTTCTGACCTCTGACCTCTGATCTCTGACTTCTGACTTCTGACCTCTGACCTCTGACCTCTGGTTTATGGCATGAATGGATTCTCATCCGCACTGGGACCGTAGATCGATGGAATCGGCACGTCGAGCTCGCGCAGGTAGACGCTCAATTGTCCTCGATGATGGTACCAGTGGTTGAGCATGATCGATCGCAAGATACCCAGGCGTGGAACCGCGAAGACTTGACGTTCGCCTTGCATGAGTCGCCATGTTTCAAAGAGTGTGGCGTCGTCAATACCACTGAGAATCTTTTTGGCCTTTGCGATGCTCTCGTCGAGTGTGGGAACTAATTGCGAGGCGCTCTCGAGAATGGGATCAGTAAAGTTCGGCAGCTGAGCCGGGGAGGGTGACGTCGCCAGCTCGGCTAACGCACCCGGAATCATCGCCACATGCATCGCCAATTGGCCGAGTGACCTCGCTTTGGGATGTGGACGCCAGTCGAGCTTGTCGGGCACGCGCTCGAGCACGCGACGTGTCGTCTGTGCTTCCTGTTCGAGTTCCTGCAATAGACTATCTATTAGAGCCATCGGTTACCTCCATCAAACATTCTTTGTATTAACGAAACTGATTCGCTGGTCTGCAAATCGTTGTCAGCGAGCTCTCGCTTTTTACGCTCGTGCTGTGCGGTTGTCAATTACAACTCGGGTAGAGGTGCCAGCCGCACTGAAGCGCGTGCTCTTGAACGCCTGCCGGCAAGCTATGCCATGTTATGTCGTTTACTTTAATCGGCGTAAACGGCGTAATCTCCGGATAACATCTTCCTGGTGGCATTCTGAAACTTTACTCGCGACCACGGCAAACTATAATGATGATATGAGTAAAGCAGCTAAGAGTTTGTTTGTTTTCGGAATTTACCTCTGCGGATTAGGCCTGATTTTGCTGCTGGTTCCGAATCTGATTTTGCAGGTTTTTGGAGCGCCGCCAACGAAGGAAGTTTGGATCAGAATAAATGGAATGTTTGTGCTTTGTTTGAGCTTCTATTATGTGCAGGCGGCGCAAAAAGAGTTGACGATTGTTATTCGTTGGACGGTTTGGGCGCGGGTCGCGGTTATTTTTTTCTTTGCGGCTTTCGTCCTGTTGGTTGCGGCTCCTAAAGCGTTACTGCTGTTTGGTGTGGTTGATTTGTTGTCAGCGATTTGGACTTGGCTTGCTTTGAAAAAAGACGCACTAGCGAGCCCGTAAAACGGGCGGACTGATTTCAGCCATCCGCGAAGCCTTGCGCCGCCGTATCGTCATCGATGCCGGTCCCGCCGTCTTCGTTGCCGTGCATCCGCTGCCAGGTGCGCCCTTGCCAGTACCACCTGAAGTAGCGGGTGGGTGGTTCTTTCATCAGAAATCAGAACCAGTCAAACACCCTGAGCCCGCCAACTCCGAGCGGATTCTCAAGATCCTGATTCGGCCCAGCGCCGTAACCATCGATTTGGATCGAGAAACTGTGGACGCGAAGTCGAGACATGAATTCCTTTTCTGGTTAGCAGTCAAAATCGGCACAGAGTGATGGGGTTGAACTATCCGAAGTAAGAATATGCTGCGGGCGGATAGATGCCAAGATTCTTGCAACGTGATAAATTGCCGTATCCCGTGCCGCAGAAGTCTCAGTTAGTTTGTTCAGTTAAAATGGCGAAGCCAAAAGATGAGATCGCGCAAGCCCAGGGCATGAATGCCAAGCCCTTGGAACAGTACACTCACAAGGGCAAAGATAGAATTAACAATCCGCCGGTCGGCCTCGTTACACCGGATACCGACAGAGACGCTGGCAAGAAAATGTATTCCTATGATCCTCATCTTGATCCCACTCTCGTTTGGGCCGGCAAAGCCGAGCACACATCGTTTGAGGTGCCGACTGTGTCGCTTCACGTTCACGAGCGAATTGATCCGCGTAGGATTATTGAGGCCGTTCAGAAGCAAGACACTGGCCCTCAGCCGTCGCAGGGTTCACTTTTCGAAAGCAAGGAAGAGAATCCACCGCTGCGTCAGGCGATTGATTTTTACAAGCACCGTCACAATTGGTCGAACCGTTTAA
>JALYXE010000604.1 GCA_030947265.1 Acidobacteriota bacterium | reverse complement strand
CCCTCGCCCCCCTCAAGCGACGCGTTCGATCAAAGCAGAGTTGAGTCTGATCAACTCTGGCAGAGTGACATCCACCGAGACGGGCGAGGGCGCCCGCGGTCCCAGTATAAAGTTGAGCAGATACCATTTGATTTCAGTGTCCCGCTCGCGGCGCCACCAAACGTAGCTGAGCCTGAACTTTCGGTAGCGGATAGGGTGCGCATTGCCGCCACAGATTATCAGCTTCAGATGCAGGCCTATGCTCTGGCAGTGATTGAACTAATGCCGTCACTGGTAAAGTCGGGTTCTTCGATTATTTCCACATTACACTTTCTAGATCCTAATCGTGAATTCCACCTGGCGGGTGATCTGCTTAACCATGAAACGTGCATGCTTGCCATTGATGATGCGATGATGCAAATTATTTCTTCCGGAGAGCCCAGTCAGTTTCCCGTCAGGCCGGCACCCCATTGCCGCATGTGTAATTTTCTCGGCATTTGTCCGGCTGGGCGCGATTGGCTTCGTTTAACGAGACGGGATAGTGCCGCGGCCGATCTTTCCCGGGTCGCGGAAACTTTTGGGTAGACTTAACGCGCAATTTGCGGCTCTGCCGCCTGATGTGCGGAAAGGCTCTGCCTTTCCGCAGGCTGAGAACACTGAGAGGCTTCGCCTCGACGACGGATCGGAGGGCCAGCCTCCTCGAATCAAACGAGCGACCCGGAAAGGCAGAGCCTTTCCGCAAATCAGGCGGCAAAGCCGCGGCGCCGTAAACACAAAGGCGCCATAAAAACAGACCAGGGAGATCAGTTAAATGGTTGCGAGCAAGGGAGGTATTAAAACAGCAAGGGCTCTGGAGAAAACCTCTGCCCATGCGATGCGTTGCCGTCGCAAGTTTCTGCGGTTCTTTCCGGGTGGATTTCCGGACGAGACGTACATCGATTGGGAGCGCGGCTACAAATGGGCAGCTCACGAGCAATGGAATCAAGTGCTCGATCATGGGACACTCCGATCGCTGTTACAAGAAGGCGACTTCGCTGAGGTTGCAGCACGTGCGGTGAGGATAGAATCGCGCACCAACTTACTTTTTTCTTTCGAGAAGATGGCTCTGCGCGATGCGGTAAAAACTATGGCAGGGGCGCGCATGTTTGCGGAGGGTCTCTTTGAGTTTCTGCACGGCGCCGGAGGCAGCAAACGTAAATTCGAACGCTGGGCCGAAGCGGTTTCGGCGCTACCACGAAAGCAAACGCGCGTGCTCACCTGGCCCCTGGTTACAGTTTTTGGCTTCATTGCGCAACCGGAGACACACATTTTTCTCAAACCAAACGTCACACGTATTGCAGCGCGCGAGTATGGCTTCGACTTTCAATACAAATCGCGGCCGTCCTGGGAAGTTTACGCAAGCCTGCTGGGGTTTGCCGAACTTGTGAGGCGCGACCTTCGCGAACTTCGTCCGCGCGACATGATCGACATTCAATCATTCATGTGGGTGCAAGGCTCTGACGAATACGAGGAGTGACAAAATATTAAGGACTTCCACAAGAATTGGGTTGGTACTTCACAAGAAGGAAGAAGGTTGAGTGTTGAGCTGATGTAAGTACCATTCAATCTTGAGCGGGGGCCGCTGGCGCTTTGCCCCTTCCCAACCTGGGAGGAGGCCGACAGATGCGCAAGAATTAAATGAGTATCCGCAGTAATCGGAGGCGATTAAGTTCCGAGAATAACCGATGGCAAAACAAGATAGCGCGCCTGTGGGTGCCCAGGCGCCCGACCTAACTCTGAGGGACGAAGAAGGCAACGACTGGCGCTTATCAGCCAGGCGTGGGAAAGTTGTTGTGCTGCTCTTTTATCCCGGTGATGAAACGCCGATTTGCACACGGCAAATGTGCTCCGTCCGGGATCGCTGGGAAGACTACTTAGCTACCGGCGCCGAAGTAGTCGGCATTTCCACTGACTCAGTTGAGTCGCATAAGAAGTTTGCGGAGCATCATGAACTGCCGTTACGTCTGCTCTCCGATACGACGGGCGAGGTGGCAAATCTTTACGGCGCCCGATCGTTTATTCCGGGCAAAGTCGCGCGTTCTGTTTTCGTCATCGATGCTAAGGGTATTATTCGTTATCGCGACATCCGGCGCGTAGGATTGATTAGGCCGAAAGACGACGCAGTGATCAGTGCTATTCGCGAAGCACAGAAGATTAGACCACGCACAGGGAGGTAATTTGGCTCCGCGCGCCTTCTGTCCTTTTTTGAATTCGCCGCTTTGATACGGTCCATTGTCATTTTGGGAAATTCGGTTTTTTTTACGCGAGCTGATAAACTCTTGTGAGTTCACAAGGAAATTCAGGATGGCCGAAACGATCAAGTGCCAACATTGTGGTGAGAAGCGTCCAGCCATAGGTTTTGCCCCTTTTCCAAACGAGCTCGGACAAAGAATTGCAGCCGAGATTTGTCAGCCGTGCTGGAGTGGGTGGCTACAGAAGCAGACTCAGATCATCAATCATTACGGCCTCGATCTGACCAATCCTGACGCTCAAAACTTTCTTTTCGACAACATCAAGGGATTTTTGTTTGGGGAAGTGCAGCAAGCAGCCGAGATCGACACTTCTAAGGAAGGCACTGTGAAATGGTAAAAACTTTTGGGGTAAAAGGGGAAAAGGGTAACGCGGAGTTAGCACCTGCGTGCTTCTCTTTTTTTGCTAGTTCCATGTTTTCCCGTTCCTCCTTTCCCCCTTCCACCCTTTTCTATCTCCTGTTGCCCGTTGGCCCAGCGCTTGCCTCCCCAT
>JALYXE010000601.1 GCA_030947265.1 Acidobacteriota bacterium | reverse complement strand
GTACGCGAGGACTCGCAAAGTTCGCAAAGATTCTTCACCGATTTGCGAATACTCTTCCGCGCTTTGCATCGATTCTTTACTTTGCTCTCGCTTGCGACTTTGGACGTTGGACTTTAGACTTTGGACTCTAATTATGCCCGGCCAATTTGAAGTGATGATTGAGCGCAACTTCTCCAGCGCGCACCAATTGCGTGGCTATAAGGGTAAGTGTGAGAACCTTCACGGCCACAACTACAAGATTGAAATCTATGCGCGCGGGAGGGAATTAGACAACATTGGCCTGCTCGTCGATTTTGTTGAACTTAAAGCAGCGGCAGATGACGTCGTCCAGTACCTTGATCATAGGAACATTAACGAGCTCGATCCGTTTGTCGAGTTACAACCTTCAGCGGAGAATCTAGCGAGGTATATTCTGGAGCGCGTTGCTTCGAAGGTGGGCAATGAGCGAGTCCAGATCTACAAGGTGCGTTGCTTTGAAACGCCGACAAGCGTAGCTACTTATCAGGTCGACTAGAGCCAACAGGTTTCACGCAAAGCGCGCCAGGCGATTAGCAAGCTCCGCAATCAATTCCTGGCGCCCATTGCTCTAGGTTGTTTGCGGGAACTTCCTTTAGAAGGAGACTCGTGCTTCGTCAGCCAATGGAGGGGTGTTTCCGACGAACACCGGCGCAGGTTCTTCGGCTCGAGGTTCTGGCGTTCGAACTACCTTTCTAACAGTCTGTCTCATATAAGGCTTCTCGCAGAACCTATAAAACACCCAGGCAAAGGCAACCGTGGCAGGTATAACTACCAGGAGTGAGTTGAGAATTGGTGGAAATCCTTTTATAACAAACCACCAGGACTGCATAATAACCAATTCGTGCGTAAGGTAGAGTGAATATGAAAATACTCCCACCGCTGCCATCGCGGTGACAATACGGGACATTCTCAACTTCGAGAGCCGTGAATGCTCAACTTGCACTGCACGATTCACAACAATAAAGAAACCGAGCCCCCACGCCGGATGCATTAACATCCAGGCCAGGTCATGAGCAAGCGTGTCCTTTTGCGTGACGGGCAGGATAACGGAGGTTGCTGATGCCGCCACGATAGCTGCGGCGCCAATCCACAAGTTTTGACACCATTTTGGGAGTCGAATTAAACCGAACACTGCTTCCACGGCTATGGCGCCCAGGGCCCATGTAAACCAATGGGAAGCTGCCGCCTCGGGGACCGGTATGCCTTTTCCTGCAGTTATCCAGGCAGCGTGGCTCAACAGGAACCATGCCACCCGCGCCAGGGCGCAAACCGCCAGTGTCGGTCCCCATCCCCATCGCGTCCGCAAAAAAAGCAGAAGAAAATAAGCGAGGTACAGTTGCTCTTCGATTGCGAGCGTCCAGAAAACTCCGTTGATGCTGTAACAAGTATTAGGATCCAGATTGTGAAGCATGAATAGATGCATCACGACATCGTATATAAAGAAGTGCGTAACATTGATGCCGGTCGTTAGAGCCGCCATTATCATGAACAGCGCAAAAGCGATTAGGTAGGGTGGGTAAAGCCGGCGAATGCGACGTTTCCAAAAAGAGCCAAATCGTATGGGTTGCGGTTGTTGGTTAGCGCGCGACTTGGCCCATTGCAAGTGAATACAAAATCCCGAAATAACAAAGAATAGGAAAACGCCGATGTAGCCAAACGAGCTAACGAATTGAAGAAGTTTTACCGGCCATCTGAAAAAGTTGTCAGGCACCGCGTTCGTGGCCTGAAGCACTGAGTGGTAAAGGACCACTCCTAGTGCCGCAACGCCGCGGAGAGCGTCGATGCTCTGGAAACGACCCTCAATTAAGGGGCGGCTCTTGATTGGTTGCATCAAGCGGATGACCGCGCAGGAATATTTCGAGTTTGAAAACGCTCAACCCGCTTCACGTTCACGTAGCTAAAGCGATCATTAAAAAGACGTGCTCGATGTTGAAGTATTGGCTACTAGAGCGCCGCGGACAGTCGTGCCTTTAACGCTAAGCGGAAACTAAGCCCGCCACGTCAATATTGTACTTCCTGATCTTGCTGTAAAGACGCGGTCGATAGATGCCAAGAAGGTTCGCCGCCGCTTGCTTGTTACCGCCGGTGCGCTGAAGCGTTTTTTCTATTACCAGCCGTTCGATGTCTTCCAGTGTCATATTAGGCGGCACATCCCAGCCCGTGCCGGCTGGCGATCCTTCCGGAAGCGAGCCATTGTCGAATGGCAGATCAACGGGTTCAATGCGATTTCCTTTGGCCAGTAAGACAGCCCTCTCGATAACGTTTTGCAGCTCTCTGACATTGCCCGGCCATGCATGCCCAAAAAGTCGTTGATACGCAGCCTGCGAGACTCCGGCGATTGACCGATCGTATTTTTGCGCATACATGTGAAGGAAGTGTTCTGTCAAAAGCTGTATGTCCTCACTTCTGTCCCGCAGAGGCGGTACGTGAATAGTAATTGTAGAGATGCGATAGAAGAGATCGTCACGCAAAAGACCATCACGAATGGCGTCGGCGGGTGGGCGGTTAGTTGACGAGATAAGACGGAAATCCACCGCGAAAGTCTTCTCAGAACCAATCTTGCGATAACTTCGTTCCTGCAGTACCCGCAAAAGTTTGGGCTGAAGTTCGACGGGCATTTCCGCGATTTCATCGAGCATTAGCGAGCCGCCTGCGGCGTGTTGCACCAGCCCTTCTTTATCGGCATGCGCGCCTGTGAAGGCGCCTTTGGTGTGGCCGAAAAGTTCGGATTCAATCAACTCTTTAGGCAATGCAGCGCAGTTAACTTTGATGAAGGGTTTTCGCGCGCGCAATGAATTGTAATGAATCGCGTTGGCAATTAATTCCTTACCAGTTCCCGATTCGCCAACGATCAGAACGTTTGCATCCGACTTCGCTACTGACTCAATGGTTTCATAAATAGTTTGCATGGGCTTGGAAGAGCCGATGATATTGAAATATTCTGCACGGGTTGAAAGCTGCCGGCGCATGTTTGCGTTTTCCGCGAGCAACTCCCGCTGCTTCAACGCGTTTTCAACCCTGAGTTGAAGTTCTTCGAAGTCGAAGGGCTTATCGACAAAATCAAAGGCGCCAGCTTTTGTAGCTTCGACAGCCTTGGGAACCGAGCCGTGACCGGTGACAACAATTACTTCCGTAGTCGGGCGCGCGTCCTTAATGTGGCGCATAACCTCGAGGCCGTCTATGTCGGGAAGTTGCAAATCGCAGATAGCTACATGATGACCACCCTGATCAAACAGCTCAATGGCTTCGGCGCCGGTCGCAGCGGTATCGACTGAATAACCTTCTTCCATAAGATTCTGCTTCAATGAATCGGCCATCGTAGGCTCATCATCAACAACAAGAATTCGTACGTCCTTTTTCTCCACTAATTATCCTCCCGGAACTTGCTGCGTTGGTTTACGTCCCTGTGTCCTTGTGCTGGCATTGCTACTTATGACCCGAGTGGAAGGCGCACGCGCAAGGTGACGTCCTGGCGCTCCGCAGAACCGCCATGTAACTCGATTACCTTTGCCGCAAGCGACATTCTTATTTCGTCACTCCCAGCAAACGAATGAAAGGGATCGTGGTCCAAAGAATCAAACGCCCGCCACTCGATCACACCCTCTTGCTGAGCATTAATCGCCTCGCGTTTCATATGAATCTTCAGTGATCCTTGCTGGGATTTGTTGGTTATCAGTTTCATGGCGCCGACCGAAATGGACTTGAGCGCATCAGAAAGTACTTTTGGGTCGAAGTCGCCAATTAGTTGAGTCGGTTCGGAGTCAACAACGATCGGACCCAGGAGGGCTCCGGTCGCGCGTGGACTTTCATTCAAGCCTGCCGCTACCCCGCGCATGATCTTTTCCAGATCAATTCCGGCTCTCTTGTTGAGCGCGAGCGGTTGTCCATACTCCACAATCATCGAAAGATCGGCGGCAGTTTTGTCTAACCCGGCGATCAGTTTATTGATAGTGTCCAGCTCATCTGCAGGCCGCTCGCTCTTTTCCAGCCGCCTGCGAAGAAACGTGGCATAGAGTTTGAGACCGTTTAACTGGTTTTTGAGATCGTGAACAATTTGGACAGAGGCCCGTCCCAGGGCCCTTAGCGCGTCGTTATCCTCGTTTTCCGACATCAAAGGCTTCATTAGGGCTTGCGGAGCGCTTGCGATAGTAAGTCCAGCTCGGTTGGGGGAAGGGCTGGAGGCACCGAAGTGTACTAAATAAACCCGGACAGGGTGAATGCGATATGTCGCATTTCGGTGCGCGATCTTCGGGTCGCGATCTTAGCAAAAAACGCTTGCGTATTCTAGTGATACAGGGATTCGGTAGTGCTCGGGGGCACTAACAGGGATTCGGCTGCGGGAGGTCAATGCAACTTTGAATCTGGCTACGGAATCTGTCCACGGCAAAGGGTCTAAACCCGTGGATAGCGAAGATGATGTAGTAACGGTTTTGCTGGTGGAGGATACCGAAGACAATCGCCAGATGATGAGAAGACTGCTCGAGATGAGTGGCTACCGGGTTGTAGAAGCAATCAATGGAAAAGAGGCTATCGAGGCGGCCTCGCAGGAGCGACCAGAGGTTATCTTAATGGATCTCAGTTTGCCCTTGATCGACGGTCTTGCCGCTACTCGCCGCATCCGCAGTTTGCCCGAACTTTCCAAGGTGCCTATAGTCGCGGTCTCCGCACACGATACGGCCGATTTCCACAGCGAAGCGTTGGCTGCAGGGTGCGACGCCTACATTACCAAGCCGATTGATTATCCGGAGCTGGAGGAAATCATTCAACGCTTGCTGCTGGAGGACCGTTGAGGGCCGCGAAGCACTCCTGTTTATCTGAAATTCCTTGGAAACATTTCGTTCGCCCTCTTGTGTAAAGGAGTCCCCTAACAGTCGGTATTAGTGTGCACCTCAGCATTGCCAAACTGCTTGCACGCACACTAGAATCCAGGCCAGGCAGTTCATGGCTACAGAAGAGCGACAAGTTTCCGGT
>JALYXE010000400.1 GCA_030947265.1 Acidobacteriota bacterium | reverse complement strand
TTGAGAGGCTTATTCAACGCTTTCAGCGTAGGGATTCGGCTTCCGGCGTAAGCTTGATTGTCAATGCGGCAGACAGCCCGGTAAGATCACGCAACGTGCTAGACTTTCGCGCTTGAAGAACGGTTGTTGAAGAAACGTGCCTGGTCTGCACTTCATAATCTTCGTCGAAGAGCCCGCGAAGCTCGGCAATCAGTTTGGAGACATCTGCTGCAACGCCCGGATAATATCTGCTGTCCATAGGAGTTCCTTTCAATAGAGCGGTCGGTCTTACGATTCAAAAAGGAACTTTGTTCATTTGAAAATCGCTGGAAGAGGAAACGTAAATGAAATCGATTCGTAGCGCGCTGGCCGTTCTGCTGGTTTTTGCCTTTTCAGGCATTAACTCTAATCGCCTGGTCCTGTCGCAGAGTTCTTCAACAGTATCTTCCAATCTCGACGGTTTCGCAGAGAACGGTTCCAGCATCGAACGTCGCTGGGAAGAGGAGTTTCGCGCCGTGCCCGCACCTGACTCGGCACGTGAACATCTGCGTCACCTGACCGCCGAGCCCCATGTCGCCGGTACCAGGGAAGACTACGCCACGGCCGTGTATGTTCGCGACCAAATCCGAGGATTCGGGCTTGCTTCCGAGCTCGCAGAGTACGAGGTACTGCTTCCGTATCCCAGCCAGCCAGGCATCGTGGAGTTAGTTAGTCCGCTTCATGAACGGCTAACCGTTAAAGAGGAAGCCATCGCCGAAGACCCGTCGTCATCGAACCCGAAAATTATTCCACTCTTCAACGGTTATAGCCCGAGTGGAGATGTGACGGCGCCACTGGTCTACGTCAACTACGGTTTGCCTCCTGACTACGAAGCCCTGAAGAAGCTGGGCGTCGAGGTAAAAAGCAAGATTGCGATTGCTCGTTACGGCAACTCCTTTCGTGGAGTGAAGGCGAAGGTTGCCGAGGACAATGGAGCGGTGGGTTTGATCATTTATTCCGATCCTGCCGACGATGGTTACATGCAAGGTGACGTCTATCCAAAGGGACCGTGGCGGCCCGCAAGTTCAGCGCAGCGCGGATCTGTACAGTTTTTGTTTCAAGCGCCGGGCGATCCTTTGACGCCCGGAAGGCCGTCGGTGCCCGGCGTGCCAAGATTGAAAATGGAAGAAGTGACAGGACTGCCACGCATTCCGGTCCAACCAATCTCATACGGTGACGCGAAACGACTGTTGGAACCTCTGCGCGGTCCTGTGAGACCGAAGGATTTCCAGGGCGGTTTACCTTTTCCCTATCACGTCGGAGGAACGGAGGACGTTCGCGTGCATTTGAAGACCCAGATGGATTACCAGGTGCGGAAGATCTGGGACGTGATCTCGCGCATCGATGGTGATGAAGAAAAGGATCGCTGGGTAATTATGGGCAACCACCGCGATGCCTGGACCTTTGGTGCGGTCGATCCAAACAGCGGCACCACGGCCTTGCTCGAGTCAGCGCGGGCGTTCGGTAGTTTGTTGAAGAAAGGCTGGAAACCACGGCGCACGATTTTACTTTGCAGTTGGGACGGAGAAGAATATGGACTTTTGGGTTCGACGGAGTGGGCCGAAGAACACGCTGATGAGTTGAAACAAAAGGCTGTGGCTTATCTCAACGTGGACTCAGCGGTTTCAGGTCCAAACTTTGGCGCGTCCTCCGTACCTTCGCTCTGGAAACTGATTCGAGCTGCTACACGCGACATTAAGGATCCCAAAAGCGGCCGAACGATTTATCAACGGTGGCAGGATCGGACAAGCGAACAACTGCCCGACCCGGAGCTGACTAATGCAGAAGCCGCCTCCGATACGCAAATTGCCGAAGCCCGAATCGGTGCGCTTGGTTCCGGATCCGATTTCACGCCTTTTCTACAACACCTCGGAATTCCTTCCAGCGACATGGGTTTTGGTGGCGATTACGGCGTCTATCACTCCGCCTACGACTCCTTTTACTGGATGACTCACTTCGGCGATCCAACTTTTGCGTACCATGTGACGGCGGCGCGGTTGTGGGGCACCATCGCTATGCGCCTGGCCGATGCTCCCGGGTTGCCGCTTGACTACCGGGATTATGCTTCCCAGGTTCGCGATTTTTTTAATGAGAGCATGAAAACAGCCAGACGTCGGAACCTCGCCGGCGGCTTCGATGAGAAACCGATGATGGAAGCGATGCAGAATTTTGCCAGCGAGGCAGAGCTGACTGAAAAAGCTCGGCAGGATACAGTCCTGGAGATTGAGCACACGCGTGTTGAGGCTAATGATCGACATCCGCGCGCCCAGGCCCGACTGCAACGCATCAATGAAGCCTTGATAGCGGTTGAGCGTGCATTCACTGATGGCCGCGGATTGCGCGGCCGTAACTGGTACACGCATCAAATTTATGCGCCGGGAACCTATACAGGTTATGCGGCGCAACCGCTGCCTGATTTTCGCCAGGCCCTGGACGATCGAAATAAGTCGAACGCAGGAGAAGCGCTTGCACGCATCGTTGAGGCGATTAATCGAGCCAGCGAGACTTTGCGAAAGGCGCGCGAATGAGCGAGATTCTTAAGTTGCGCGAAGCAACCCTGTTGACTGTGCAACTTCGCGATTGAAAAGAATAACTAACATACGAGGAGGGACTATGAGAAAAAGGTATTTGGGTTTGAGCATGATAGGTGCCGTGGTTTTGTTAGTCATTTCGGCTTCGTCTTTTCTTGCGCAACGCCAGCGCAACCGGCCCGCCGCTTCACCACCGCCCGTAAGCAATCTAAAGGTCACCTATAAGACGACAATGGGCCAGGGGCAATCGTCCGAAAGCACCACGATGATTAGAGGCCCACGCGAGCGCTCCGAAATGCACCTGGGTCCGGGCCTGGACATTGTCAGTCTCACCCAGTGTGACCTGAAGCGGACAATCCAGTTTAGCGATAAAGCGAGAAAGTACGTCGTTACGCCGATGGAGGCCGGCAATTCGTCAAGCTCCGGAGGGGCCGAAGCAAATGACGTTGCTGAACCAGCGGCAGCGTCAAGGGGTGGCGTCATTACGTATGTCATGACTTCAACGGATACTGGTGAGCGCAAGGAGATGTTTGGGTTCAATGCGCGCCATGTGAAGACTGTTACCTCGATGGAATCTTCCCCGGATGCGTGCAGCCAACTAAAGCAGCGGATCGAGACCGATGGTTGGTATATAGATTTCTCTGCGACGTTCAATTGTGAACTGGGTCGAACGGGGATGATGGCCAGTAGGCCGCCACGAGGTGGTTGTCAGGATCGGGTCCGTTCCAGACGCGTGGGAACCGGCCGGACCGGTTTTCCGTTGATCGAGACCACGACTATGTATGGTGCAGACGGCAGGGCTATGTTCACCAGCACCAAAGAAGTCCTCGAGCTTTCCCGCGAGCCTTTGGACGCGGGCTTGTTTGAAGTGCCGAATGGTTATGTTGAGACGACAAACTCTCAGGAGTTGTACGGCATGCCTTCAATGGACGCCAACTCACAAGTCCCCGTTGACAACAATCAAAGTGGCGTGTCAAACGCGGGTAATGTAAAGGCGCCGGGAACTATTCGTGTAGGAGTGGTCCAGATAAACAATAAGACCGACCACCAGGTGTCGGAAGAATCACTGCGTGAACGTCTCAAAGGCAACATTCAAGGCAGCGGTGTGGAGACTATCTCTTTGAATGCTACCTCGCCCCGGGAAGCAGAAACTGAAGCGAAGGCGAAACAATGCGACTTCATTCTTTACACGGACATCACTACGCTAAAGACCTCGGCGGCAAAGAAACTTGGTGGAATGTTTGGCCGTGCGGCAGGCGTTGGCGGTATCGACAAGACGGAATCGAAAATTGAATTCAGACTTTTTGCGGTTAGTGAGCCTTCTCCACGTTTGCAATCCTCGGCAGTGGCCAAAGAAGAAGGCGACGAAGCCAGCGCGGGCACGGCTATTGATCAGGAAGCGAAGGTAGTTAGTGTAGAGGTGCGGAAGAAGAACCGCAGCTAATGGCGAAAACCGGTAGTGCAGTTTCGCTGCAAATGTTCGATAGACTTTAGTTTGTCGCGGCGTTACGTCAACCTAAAGCTTATCACGGACATCAAACTGACCCAGTACCCAAAAACCGGATAGAGTTGCATTCGATCTCCGCCGGGAAGAGAAATTGGGGCGCCACGCGCGGCATGACGCACCGCCTTCCCGGAAGCGCGGAAGCAATTGACACCAGAGCTACGAAGCCTCAGTGGACCTCCGTGGTTTTCTCAGTTTTTCTTTTTCCCTTCTTTTCGACTGGCGGCGGAAGTTTGTTTGCGGCTTGAAGAATTGATTGGGCGTTTTCCGTGAGTTGATCGAAGCTGCTGAGCTCTTCGTCACTCTTGGCTTGCGCTTGCAGCGGTTTCAATTGATCGACTATGCGAGAGGCTGCGGCGGCTAACTTACGCAGTGCTTTCGATAAGAGTGGATTGCTTTCATCGTGCGCACTTACGTCATCGATATTCGTAATTGCCTCATCAAAGATTCTCGCGATATCGCCAACGAGCTCAGCGCGCGTACCTGAGGGTAGGTCTCCCCAACTTTCGAAATCTTTTTTCAACTGCTTAGCACTCGCCACCTCTCCGCGGTTTAGTGCAAGCATTCGACGATCCGCGGCTTTGATGAAAACGTCGATGCGCTTATCGAGCACCTGCGCGTCCTTGACCAGCTCTATCTCCTGTGGCGTCAAGTGCTCTCGAGCTTGAACGGAACGCGTTCGGGCCGAAAGGCTGGGGGTCGAAATCGAAATGATGGTCAGTAAGAAAACGGCAGCAGGGGCAGTCATGTTTGTTTCATTCCGGCGTTATTGAACTTTTCTGAATTGGCTTAACGGCCTCTTTTTGATCTGGCGATTTTTGCTGGCCCTCGCGAAAAACCGTATGGCCATAAAAGGAATTTAGCGCCTCGGTTCGTCCACTCCTCGCGAAGTCTTCAATTTGCTTTATCCAAACCGCGTATTCTGACGGAGTGCTGCGGCGCATCACACTAAGCCGCGGGCCTTGAGCACGGAGTGTCAACTCAATACGCTTGTAGAGATCTCGTGTCTTGTTGTTGTCGCGGTTGATGGTCTTCAGAAAGCTAAGTACATCCTCGACCAATGCCCAATATTTGCCCGCCTCAGCCGCCGCGCCATCGTAATCGTGCTGCAAGGTCTGGGTTTCAGGGTTGGCAAGATGAGTTTCAGCCAGTTCAAGCGTTGTGCGTTCGCGCGCTTTTGGATCC
>JALYXE010000368.1 GCA_030947265.1 Acidobacteriota bacterium | reverse complement strand
GTGAACTGGCTGCCAAAGAAAAAGCAGCGACTCTAATATCTAAGCTGGGCGCGGTTTCGAATCGACTTGCTAAAGTCAATGAGAAACTACTTGAATCTATCTCCTACACAAAGACGCCCCAGGGAATAGTTCTTCTCGCTTCCCGACCTGCCTCGAGCCAGGAGCGTTTGGCGGCGAATCAGGATGCGCCTTCCCTTATCGTCGTTATCCACCGAATCAATAATCCGGTAAACGTCGGTGCGATCCTTCGTACAGCGGAGGCAGCGGGTGCGACAGGCGCGATCGCAACTCGGAACACAACTGATCCTTTTTCACCAAAGTCGCTACGCGGGGCGATGGGCTCGGCGTTCCGCCTCCCTATTTGGTTTGGTCCAACTTACACCGAGGCGCTGGCCTGGTGCGCTAAGGGAGGCATCCAGACAATTTGTGCTGATGTCCATGCCCCGACGGGCTATATGGAAGTTGATTGGGTCCGGCCGTCGGCATTAATACTTGGACCGGAATCGAGCGGGCTGTCGCAGGAGGAGATTGGCGCAGCAAACGAGGCGGTGCGAATTCCTATGAAGGAATCAGCCGAAAGTCTAAACGTCGCTGTCGCGTGCGGAATTTTGCTTTACGAAGCTATGCGACAAAGAGGTCAGTTTCCAATAAGATGAAAATGCAAATAAGTCACTCCCTGATAACCGGGTCCGTTCGTCACCACCCGGTAATCAATAAGCTTTTCCTCCCTGACCATTTCTCCCACCACACTAAATGAGTCAACCAGATACTCCCGGTCTGAGTCTGACAATTCCCCGATGTTCTTAATGTCCTTCTTGGGAATCACTAAATAGTGAACACGTGCCTGAGGGCTCGGATGCTTGACAACAATTGTCTTATCCGTCTCTTTGACGACCGACGGGGCCAACCGGCTGAATCTTTGAATACCGACTGACGTTAGAAGACCGAGGAGCTCCGTCTGTTGAAGGCAGGTTCCTTTGCAATTATTCAAAGCCAGGAATGAGCGTGGCCGCGTGTCGGAAAACAGATAGCCTCCAAGTATTATTCCCACCAGGACCGCGCCGATCATCAGTAATACGACTTTGCGTCTTGTCATTCTCTCTCCTTCAAAGGACAACGTGGGTAGTAGACCTGTAAGTCGGACCCATTACAGAACCGAGCGCGGTCCGCGCTCGGTTCTGTAACCTGCTTACAATCAAGTTGAATGTAGCATCCGGCCGTTACCGCTCGCACTCTTCCGTGTTGAGTCTGGCGCTCCCTGGCCCTCCTTTCCGCCGATCCATTGGCGCTGCTCTTATTGGTCAAGCTGAACCAGCACTCGTTTATGACTATTGCCCGAACAAGGGTTTACAGTAGAATACCGACGTTTCAAAACATTTCGTTTTTCCGCGCAGTCATGACAGGACTGCGTTTTTTTGCACGGCTAAGGCAAAGTGCTCAGTGAAAAGAATCTTCCAGGTTAGAAACTAAGAAAGAGCGGGGGCATGCCCCCTTCCCAACCCTGAGCTGATCTGAGTTGAATGGCCGAAACCGCTATCGAGCGACCGTCGTATTGAAGTTTATGAGTGAAGAGCAAAAGCCGGCGATAAAAAAGAAACGCGAAGAGGCTCTGCCGGAGCGTCTTCTTCGGCGCGTGCTCGAGAGCATGGGCGACAAGGTCGATCGGAAGTTTGGGCGCACGGTGGCGCCCAAAGGCGGACTGACAACGTCGCAACTCATCCAAAGAATGAAAAAGCTGATCGATGAGCGCGTGCGCGACGAAGGACGCAAAGGTCGTATTGCTCCGCATCATTTCAAGCTCAAGGTTGAATGGGGCACGCATTCAGAGGCACCACCTGAGATTATAAAAGACCTTGAACATGAGATTCTTGCGGCTGCAATAGATCACATAAACGATCATCGTTATAGGACTCTCGCCCCGGCGAAAGTCGAAACAGAGGTAGATATCTTCACGACCGGCATCTCCGTCGATCCCACGTTCGGCGAATTTGAAGAGGAGCTAAGAGAAGCTGATGAAGCGAAGCGCGCCGCGAAGTTGCCGGCTCCAAAGCGCAGTCCGTTTGAAAAAGTTCCGGACGTTGACTTAGTGGCCAGAATCACAATGCGCAACGAGGTACATGAAGTGCCCCTGGCCCTGAAACCCGGGGGCAAGAGATTAAGCGTTGGCCGCGTTTCTGATAACGAGCTTTCGCTAAATGATTCAAGTGTTTCCAAGATTCACGCCGCGCTAACAATGAATCAGCAGGGAACGCTGCTGGTTGCCGACACGGGCTCCACGAATGGTACTTACATAAACGGGCGACGCATTTCATACGGCGAAGCGAGGCAAATTGAAGACGGCGACGTGGTGGGATTTGGCGACGTGGAGGTGCGTTTTCGCAAGACTGAATCAGCGACGGGCTGAAATGCTCTACGCAAAAAGCGTTAAGGTTACGCAAGGAATGCTAAGAAGAGACTTTGCGACTCTTTGCGGAATTTCTTCGCATCTTTTGCGTTTGAGATCATGAACCTTAGTTTTTAATCCTTATAATGTTATTTCTGCTATTGCTCCTTCAATCACCGACGCCCGCGCAAGCTGCCGCCCAGGTTCCAGAGCGGATGCCCGCCCTGATAACGTTGATTTATCTTGGCGGCCTCCTTTTGATCGTACTGCTGTTGCTGATTTCGTTATTCAGAAATCGTCGCAAAGAAATAGCGGTTGCGGCTGCGATACCTCACGATCTTCCAAAAGAAGTTCAGCGACGGCTTGGGTCGACCTCGACAAATCGTGGTCTGCGCGCGCTGCGGTGGATCTTTGTTCTGTTATCACTTGGGGTTTTTGGGTTTCACATCTATTGGGCTCATTACGCGCAGGAGGGAAACGAAAAGTTCCAGGAATTGAGTTACAAAGACCTGCGCAATCGGCGTCTATCAGAATCCACTTTACGCGGCTGGCTGCTCGATCGCAGCGGAAAACTTGAAAACGCGCTGGCGCTTTACAAACGGGACGCGAGCGGCAACATCACGCGCGACTATCCAATGGATAAAGCAATGGCCCACATCTTCGGCTCCGATCGGGGAGATCCCGGATTGGAGCGCGCGATTTTTGGCGTTCAAAGCGGGGCGTTGCCGGAGACTTTCGAGGTTGTGAAAGGAAAAGGCGTCGAGTTCAAAGGTAACACTGACGTGAGGCTGACGATTGACCGCGATTTACAGCAGACGACCGTCGATCAGTTGAAGGGAAAGCATGGCGCGGTCGTGGTGCTGAATCCGCAAACGGGCGAGGTGCTTGCGCTCTACAGCGAGCCCTCTTACAGCCTCAAGGAAGTCGAAGATGAAACGACCTGGGTTAAGCTCGAGGCCAACCAGCGGGACCGCCCGTTAGTGAGTCGGGCGTTAGGCGCTTACTACATTCCGGGATCGACGTTCAAAACGGTGACAATGACTGCCGCCTTTCTTGCCGGTGAGCAAGCCACGGAGTTCACGTGTAGCGGCGGCGGTTATTACGCCGCGCCTGGAGCAAATGTGATCTTTGATGACGGCGGACCCGGCGAAGTGCACGGGCGGATCGGAATTGACACGGCGTACGAAGTTTCGTGCAACCAGTATTTCGCTCAAATGGGTGTGAAGCTCGGAGCGGAGCGCTTGAAACACGCTGCGCAATTGCTTGGCATTGGAACTTACGACACGCCTGCCGAGGCTTTGCGGGGCCGCAAAGAACCTGAGATTTGGAATGCCAGCACCGATGCCATTAAGCGAGCCGTGGCGCCCAGAGAGGCCACGATAGTTACCGGCAAACAGGTCTCTCGATACGATTTGGCGTTGATGGGCTATGGCCAGGGCTATGCAGGTCAGATGACTCCGTTTCAGATGGCGTTGGCGGCCTCAGCGATTGCCAACATGGACGGTCGATTGATGAAACCGAAGATTGAATTCAATCGACCGCCGGAAGTCTTCAAGCAGGTGATGCCTCCGCAAATGGCAGCCACCTTACGCGGAATCATGGGGCTAGTAACAGGCGGCGCAAGGGGCACCGCGCGAGGAGTCTTTGCGCCAGTTAAAGCAGCAGGTATCAATACAGGCGGCAAGACCGGAACGGCGCAGAAGATAGAGCCACTTTATGATCCCAAAACCGGCCAGCCAAAAACCAGGCACAAAGTGGAGAAAGATAATAAGGGCAACATCATCCGGGAGTATGAAGAGACAATTATGGACGAAGAACATCCGCGAATTGATGGTTGGTTTTTGTGCATTGCGCCGTTGGAGCATCCACAACTCGCTATGGCCGTGATTGTGGAAGGCGGTGGTTACGGTGCGAAGTCGGCCGCTCCTATTGCCGCCGCCTTAGTCATGAAGGCCAAGGACCTCGGGTATTTCAAAGTCGCTAACCCCCAACCGGCTAATCAACCTGGCGCTCAACCGAGGAATCGAAGAGGCCAACAAGGTAATCAGCGCCAGCCGGGAGCGGTAGCCACACCGAATACACAATGAGCGATGAAGGAAAGGGTTTGAGACGTCTTTGCCGGACCGAATCGTCTGAAAAGAGGGTTCCGGCATCCTGCTGTCTGCTATTTACTGTTTGCTGATTACTGTTAAATGAAAAACCGCGCATCATCACATCTCGTCATCATCCTGTTGTTACTCATCCTGGAGATTGGCGGCTACTGGGGCATACATCGCGCGGCTTTGCTTCGCGGTTATGAAACTTCCGTCGTCGGCGCTGTGCGTGATCTGTTCATGTATGTCCCGCTGTTTATTCTGGTGATTTGGCTGTCGCGGGTTATGAGATACAGCGGCAGTTGGATCCTGCTTACCGCTGCGATCCTGCTCTTCTCTGTTGGCATGCTGATTCAGTATCGGCTTTACAGCGATCCGGAATACAACGCACGAAATAAGTCGGAGGCGCGGCAGGCGAAAATGGAAGCCCTGCGTACGCG
>JALYXE010000357.1 GCA_030947265.1 Acidobacteriota bacterium | reverse complement strand
GCGGCCGGCCAGACTCACACGGCGCAACGCCGCGGGGCGCGAAAGCGTACCATTGCGCCCAAGAAATTCCTTGCGGTCACACGTGGCACTGGAAACCTTTTCATTCGTCGTACAGAATGCGACACGTTCCGCAAATTCATTATTGAAAGGATTGAGCGCGAAGATTGTGGCAGCCGGCACGTCAATCTCAGTGATGACATACGGCGCGGAAGTGGTGCGCTGCACGCCGAGAACCAACTCGTTATACAACGTCAGGGTCAGTCTTCGTCTTCTGTCCGTACGATTGCGCAGCCGCAACAGCGAGATTTTGACCGGTGAGTCAAGCGGCGCAAAGAGAAGCAACTCTTGAGAGATCCCATGGCTTGTATGTTCAAAAACACTGTAGCCCTGGCCATGCCTGATTATGTAGGGTTCAGTCTCGCGTATAGGCAAGGGAGTGGCTGACCAGACGCTGCCCGTGTCTTCATCTCGCAGGTAGACGATCTCGCCAGGCGGATCGCTTACTGCATCGTTGGACCACGGCGTCAAACGATTTTCGCGGCTATTGACAGACCAGGTGTAGCCTGCGCCCGTTTCTGTTACCTGAAAACCAAACTCAGTCTTGTTGGCGATGATGTTGGACCAGGGAGCAGGCGTCCACTGTTCCGCGCCAAGCAGAATCACATACTCGCGCCCACCCTGGTGAAATCCGCCGAGCCCGTTGAAGAAAGTTAATTCCGGCGGCGCAACAGTGGGTTCCGGATAAGTCTGCGAAGGAAGACGCGGAACGAAATCAGCCGGCAACGGCTCTTCTACCTGAGGTCGCTCGAGTTGATCCTCGAGCGAGCCGCGCTCGGTAACTATTACCGCTCGAGCTACGGAGTGAAGCAAGATGCGATCTGGTTCGGGCATATGGTCGGCGCGTCGCAAAAACACGCCCCCGGGTTTATCTTGCAAACTTTGCAAGCCGCTGGTACGGATCATGGTTTCCAGCTCTTTTTGTAGCAACTGCAGGTAAGTGGTGGGGTTGTCGTTCAGAACTACCAAATCGATCTTCAGTCCCTTGTAATGGAGATACTCATGACCCCGCACAATCTTGCGCACTGTCGGCAGGTCTTCAGCCTTGTCGATCCGCACGACCAGAATCGGTAAGTCGCCGCTGATTCCGTAAGCCCAGAGACTTGACTGGGCTTTGGTGTTGAGTGCAAGCACATGTGGCCGGGGACGCAGGGAGGGATCTGAGTAAACGATTCGCGCTGCCAAACGCTGAAACAGATGTGCCTCTTCGGCGTCTATATTCAAATGAGTCATTTCAACCTGGGCTTTGGTCCAGGCAAGTCGAAGCTCACGGTCAAATGTATTTGGGTCGTGATACTTGTCGGCCAGCACCATCGCCTCTTCGCGTGAACGTGCCACGATTGTGCTAAACGAGCAACGAACCGTTTGATTCGGCCGAATTCGTACGCGACGCCTTAGGCTGAACACAGGATCGAGTACTGCCCCGGTTGTATTTGATAGCGGCCGGTCCTCCATGACGGCAACGGGGTCGGCAGGCGTGTGGCCCCTCCCAAGAAATCGTGCGCGATCTGTTTCATACTGGACGGCTCCCACGAGGTCACCTTCGACGACAACCACATGGATTCCCCACACCGGTACATCATCGCTTGATCGCAGACGGCGATGGGCGAGGATGGCATTTTCCGCTGCGAAGAACTCAGTCTCTATGAAGAGATTGCTAAAGGCCGGATGGGCAGCATCGGCCTGCGGCGTGGCGAGGACGATTTCGGCGTAACTCGTCAATTCAATTTCGCGTGTGCGCATTGAATTATTCGTTAACGAAATACGCCGCACCTCCGCGTTATCTTCTGCTGAGACGACGATCTCCATGTGCGTGACCATCCCTGCGTCGCTTCGCCAGAAGTCTGCTTTGTCCTCGGAGAAAGCCACTTCATAGGACTGCGGCCGCTTGTGGACAGGCTGATAACTAGCCGACCATACCGAGCCGCTCCGGACATCTCTCAAATAAATAAAGGTTCCCCAGTTGTCCCGCGTGACGTCTTCGCGCCAACGAGTTACCGCGTTCACACCACAGTTGGAATAACCGGCACCCGCGGTCGTGACCATCACGTTGTACGTTCCATTGGAAAGCAACTGAGTACGAGGTGTGTCGAGATCAGCCGTGTCGTAAACACGCGTGATCATTCCGGCCGGGGCCTGCTCTACGCGCCCTGTCAACACTTCTTCAGCACGAGGATGAGATGCAGGAGCACCGATGGGAATGCGTTCTTGCAGCAGTAACTCGGTTGCCTGCACCGACGGGTCCGCGTGGAAACGTCTCTCCATCCGATCGTCGTGAATGACATTCGCAAGCGAGACAAGACTCATGCCCTGATGGTGAGTCATGAAGGCGCGAATTAAAACGCGTTTCTGATCTTGCGGCAGTCGCTCGGCGGTGTAGTCGATAGATTCATAGTAACCATAGGCGCCGAGCGCCCCCTCCTTCTCCAAACGACGCAGGTTGTCCATGGCAGCCCGGGGACTAATCTCAGCCGCCAGCATCGTCGCGTATGGTGCCACCACCAGGTCCTCGATCAATCCACGCTTCAAACCCAGACCCGGGACACCGAATGGTCCATATTGATAATTCAAATGAAGGTCGCGAACGTTATAAGCAGCCTCGGAAACTCCCCACGGCACACCGCGTTCCTGGCCATATTCGATCTGTCTTTTTACGACCGTGCGGTAGGTTTGATCGAGCAGCGTGTCCTTATAATTGCGCATCACCAGAAGCGGCATCAAATACTCAAACATGGTTCCGGTCCAGGAAATCAGCGCCCGTCCACCATCCACCGAAGTCAGTTGCCGCCCCATCCGGAACCAATGACCCTGAGGCACATCGCTTTTAGCAATTGCTACGAAGCTCGCGAGGCGAGCTTCTGAGGCAAGCAGATCGTAGTAAGAGTTATCCGCGCTCAAAGCTGAGACGTTGTAGCCAATCGTAAATACCTTTCGCTCCGGATCGAGGAGAAACTTAAAGTCCATCTCCTCCATAATCTGTTCGGAGGTATTCGCCAACCGGCTAAGTCGCGACAAAATGTCGCCCGCGGTCCCGGCGGCTTGCTCGATGGCCCTTGTCAGTCTGGCGAAAGTTTCTGACGACTGGTTGCCCTCGGTTTGCAGGGCCGCAAGTTGAACCAACGCACTATCGCAAAATTCGGTCACCCCGGCTAACGTGGGAATATCGTAAAGAAGACTTGCCAGCTGTCGCAGCTGATTTGCTGTTTCTGATCCATCCTCGGGCATTTCCGCCTGAATTTGGGGTAGCAAACGCCCCCACGGTACGAGCGTCTCCGCATCCCGACGGCAGGAGCTCACCAGATGATCGAGGGCACCCACCCACCACCGCAGCTCCTTAAAGTTTATTTCTCCGTGTTCGTGCGCGAGCGCGCTAACAATATCTTCGATCTCAGAAATACGTCGACTGAGTGATTCAAACAACAGGAACCACAGTGGCAAGCTGTCTGTCCGGTCAGATGAAATGAGCTTTTTACAAGCGTCGATCTCATTGCGCAATTGACTGACGGTGACTACTTCGGTGCGCTGCCGGAAGCTTCCAAGTTTTCCGGCCTCGTCGGAGATTGCCTGAATGGTGTCCGCGAGGCCTTCAATGATTCGTGCATCAAAGAGCTTCGTGTCAGGCAGCTCGATGCATGCTTGTTTCAGCGCTATCAGATGGCCGGCCAGATTGCCGCTATCAACCGTGGATATGTATTGCGGCAAAAGCGGCTGGAGGGTCCTAGTGTCATACCAATTGAAGAAATGCCCGTGAAACTTCCCTAACTTCGCCAGGGTCGCAAACGTCAACTCCTGACGTTCGAGAAACTCCAACGAGCCGACGTAGCCCAGATCGTGAGCCGAGGCTGTGGCAAGGAGCAACAATCCGATGTTTGTGGGAGAAGTTCGATGGGCAACGACCGGAGCAGGATCTTCCTGAAAATTATCCGGAGGGAGCCAGTTGTCTTCAGCGCCGACGAAGGCCTCAAAGAAGCGCCAGGTCCGGCGGGCGACCAGCCGTGCGAAGCGGAAATCGGATGCGCTCAGAAGCTTGCGTTCTGGAGGCCGCGAGGTGCTGACCCAATAAGCAACGACAGGCGAAAGACTCCACGACGCTACAAAAAGGCTCACCGACCCAAATGCTGCGGGCTGAGAAATCAGAGTGAGACCCGAAGCCAGGAGCGCAAGTAACTCAGCCGGCAACATGAACCAGAAGAACGCCGCGAGATCGTGACGTGCAACTCTTTCCGCGTCTGCGGCCGTGACCCATTCAAGCAACTTCTTATGCGAAATCAGCTTTCGGTAAATAGTGCGAATGATTGCATCGCTCATCAGGTAAGCCTGATGTGGCAGGAGCACGATCGACAGAGCTACTTGTGCGGTATTTGTTCTAACGTCGCCCCAGACGCTCCAGAAGTGGCTGGTCCAGGGAATTCCGAGGGGATGAATTAACAGACTTGTCGTTATATGCAGGTAGACAGGGAAAGCAATCGTTATGACGACAAACAAACTCCAAAGAAGCGGGGAGCCCGGGAAAATGGTCCAGGCGGCAAGAAACCACAGGAAAATCGACGGAGCCACCAGGCTGCGACGCAGGTTATCGAGGATTTTCCAGCGAGAGATTAGCGGTAGTGGATTGGGAATCTTTCGCCGGTGGGCGTCAGATACCGTGGAAAAAAGCCAGCCAAGAATTTGCCAGTCACCTCGCGTCCAACGATGCTGTCGTTTCGCATACGCATCATAGGACGCAGGGTATTCATCCAGCAGTTCGATATCAGTTATCAGAGCTGCGCGAGCAAATAATGATTCAAAAAGGTCGTGACTCAATAGAGAGTTTTCCGGAACGCGGTTATCAAGTGCCGCTTGGAAAGCGTCTACGTCATATAGACCTTTGCCTGTGAAGTTTCCTTCGCCAAAAAAATCCTGATACACGTCGGACACTGCTGTGGTGTAAGGATCAATGCCGGTATTACCGGAAAAAATGCGCGCAAACTTCGAACGAGACGCGCTGCTGAGCGAGATGCTGACGCGGGGCTGGAGAATTCCGTAACCTCGCGTAACGCGCTCGATAGCAGGATCGAAACTCGGCCGATTTAGGGGATGAATTGCAGTGCCCACGAGCTTGCGTGCTACGTCGCGCGGAAGTTGCGTATCCGAATCAAGCGTTATTACATAGCGAATCTGCCGCAGTAGAACGTCGTCAGCGGTTTGCACTACGAAGCTGGTATCGCGTGCGCCGCGTAGAAGCCGGTTGAATTCTTCCAGCTTCCCTCTTTTTCGTTCCCAGCCCATCCATCGGTCTTCGGAGGCGTTCCACTGGCGGCTGCGGTGAAATAGATGAAATCGATGAGGCTGATCTTTGTTGTGACGACGGTTAAGTTCCTCTATGCCCGTCTTCGCGGACTCGAGTAGTACCTGGTCCTCTGGTGTTTCCTGCGAATGAGCGTCGGGGTAATCACCCAGAAGCGCGAAATAAATATGCTTATCCTGGTTGGCAAGAAAGTGCACTTCGACTCTTTCGAGCAGCTCCCTTACCTGTAGATCGCTCGAAAAGATAGTGGGCACAACAACCATGGTGCAGGCTTCTTCGGAAATGCCTTCGCTGGTCTCCATCCTCGGCAGCAGCCGCGGTTCAAACAAGTGGGTGATGTCCCAGTTCAAAACGCTCAAGCCCAGATCGCTGGCCGGGATCACTGCCAGGAGGGACGTGGCGACGAGGAGTGGCCAACTTCCTCCGGCAGTGTGCATCGCGATAACCAGCAAGGCCGTAACCAGGAATGTGAGAAACGCGAGTGTGCCGAGATACGCCGCTGCAGCATGGCGGAGGAAAAAACGTCGCAGCCTTTCGGTTGGTCGCGGGCGGTAGGCAAAATTTGTTTCTAACTGGTGCAGGCCGGCATCGACAAGATAATAGCCAACGTGGCTGGCTGCTGCTCCAGAGTTTTCACTTTGTGCACCTTCCTTTGCCGCGTCTTCGGCAAGTTCTACAGCGGCACTCGCTACCTCCAGCTCATTGGAGTGCGTCCGCTTGCTGATTCTTTCAATGACGTGACGGTAGCGATCGCGGGTCGCGAACTCCATCTTCGAGTAAGCGCCCGCTGGATCTTTTCCGAGCAAAGGCTCTATCAGACTGACACTCTCGAAAAAATCGCGCCAGTCGAGCGTCGAGAGTAGACGCATGCTGGTGATAATGTTACCGACGGTGACCTGCGTTGCTGCCTGGCGCTGATGCTCAGCATGAATTATCTGTTCGATGCTTGTGCCCTGCCGCTCCAATTGTTTTTCAAGCCAGTCTGTCACCGGCATGACCGCGGGATCCTGTTCGCGCAGGCGTTGGGTAAGTTGGACTATGAAAGACTGCGGTATCTGGTCGCGCTTTCCTACACGATCCGTAATCAGTGGTACGAGTGCGGCTGGCTGACGAGACGCAAGCTCCAACAGCTTGTCAGCAATCTTGTCAGCCTGCTCGCGGTCTTCGCGCGCGCTGACAATGATGGTGGCGAGCCTGCGCAGGTTTTCTACCAGCGCCAGACGCAGTGTGATTGCGACGGCCCACAACTCACCTATTGATAGCGGTGCGGCTGTTTGATACGCGGCTATGAACCGTCGCAGCGTATTTGTATCAAGCCGGCAATCTGTATGCGCGATAAGCGCAAGAGCAACTGCGTAGATGCGGGGATAGTCTTTAAATTCACCTTCAGCAAGCTTCGGCAACTCATGGTAATAGCTCTTCGGCAGGTCTTCGCGAATTTCGCGCAATTGTTCTTCAACAATATGGAAGTTGTCGACCAGCCATTCAGCCGCCGGTGAGATCGCGCGACCGTTTTTAATAGCCTCGACAAGGGTTCGGTAAGCCGCTACCAGTCGGCGTCCGTTGTCCTCGAGGCGGGGCAACAATTGAGCACGCCCTTTTTTTGTGACGGTCTTGTGCTCGGAGGCGAGGACTTGCGCGTATTGCTCGAGCCGCTCAACACTGAAAAGCTCAGCCCGGACAGGCTGCTCTTCAGCGAAGCCCGACGCTTTGCCAAACTTTGCCGATAGGGATCCGAAAAACTCACTCATAGAATCGAAATAAGTTGCCGCTTTCTACGGCCTACATTCGCGAAGGAATGCAGATTTTATGTGCAGAGAGCCGGGTTGAATCTGTTCAGAATATCATGATTCGAATTCACTATTTAGGATTGGCGTGGCCTGTGGCCAATATTCCCTCCTTCCTTGTCCTTCCAGTTACTACTAAGACCAGTTTGTCAAAATGAATAAAGCATCAATCAGATTGACTAAGGGCTTGACCGGGCCTTCATGCTGCCCAGTCTGAATCTGCATTTTGGCCGATTAATGAGTGGTTTTTAGGAAGCGGGCGGGAACGGCGCTTGCTAAGTCGCCTAATAGTAACGGGACTGTATATTCCGATGCGTCCAGAGGGCAACAAGAGCAGGTGATAGGACATCGTGAGTAACCAGCGGTTGGACAATCAACGAATCAGAAGTCGGTACATGTTTTCGGTTGCGATTATCGGCGCGGCCGTTACCGTGCTGTGTATCTTTCGTTTGCCTGCCGCACAGCTAAGCGCACAATATGCCGTCCTGGCACTAATGACGGTCTTGATAGGTTCTCGGATCACGATCAAAATTCCCGGGGCCCGGGGCCAAATTTCGGTTTCGGACACATTCGTTTTTCTCGCGATACTTTTGTTTGGAGTGGAGGCTGCGGTGACGCTCGCCGCTGCCGAAGCGCTTTGTTCTTCAGTGCGCTTTAGTAGGAAAACATACGTGGTGTTTTTCAATGCAGGGGTAATGGCAGTATCGACCTTCATCACCGCCTCAACTCTGCACCTTCTCTTTCCGGCCCTTAATCTGCGCCAGGGCTACTCACCCAACCTCATCGTTGCTTTGTGCCTGATGGCGTTGATGCAATACATACTAAACTCCGGATTGATTGCTGTGGGCGTGGCACTGAGCGCAAATCAAACCGTCTGGCATAGTTGGCGGACGAATTTTCTATGGACTTCATTAACCTACTTTGCCGGGGCCTCCGGGGCTGGAATCGTAGGCCGTCTCAGCGAGCACCTGGGATTCTACTCGTTCATTGCTACCGCTCCGATCTTAGTGATCGTCTACTTCACTTATAGAACCTATCTCGCAAACGTGGAAGCGTCAGCCGCACAAGCTAATCAGGCGAAGCAGCACGTCGACGAACTTAACCGTTTCATCGCCGAGCAGGAGCGAATCAGCAAAGCGCTTGTGGAGAGCGAAGAACATTTTCGAAATGCATTTGACTACGCGGCCATTGGCATGGCCCTGGTGTCCCCTGAGGGCAATTGGCTTCGCGTGAACCGATCTCTTTGCGAAATTGTAGGCTATGCGGAAGCCGAACTGTTGGCCTCCAATTTTCAGGCAATTACAAATCGTGAAGATCTGGGAAACGATCTGGCTGAGATTTACCGGATGCTTGCGGGTGAGATTCTTACCTGCCAGTTGGAGAAACGTTATACTCATCAACTTGGTCATGACGTGTGGGTATCGAGCAGTGCATCTCTGGTTCGTGACGCACAAAGCCGCCCACTTCACTTTATTTTTCAGATTCAGGACATCACCGAGCGCAAACGGGCGGAGGCGGCAATTCAAACGCTTTCGCTGGCTGACGAATTAACCGGGCTGTATAACCGCCGCGGCTTCCTGGCGTTTTGCAGACAGCAATTCAATTCACTGCATCGGACTAATAAAGGTGTGGTGATCGTTTACGCGGATCTTGACGGCTTGAAAAGGATCAACGACTCGTTTGGCCACAAGGAAGGTGACCGTGCGTTAATAAAGACCGCGGAACTGTTGAAAGAGACATTCCGCTCCTCAGATGTGCTTGGACGTCTGGGCGGCGACGAATTCACAGTGCTCGCGTCGGTTGAACCTGACGGGGGTATTGACAAGCTCGTTCTACGTCTGGAGGAGAAGTTTGATAACTTTAACGCCCGGGAAGTCGCTCCTTATAAACTTTCAATTAGCATTGGTGTCTCCCAGCTTAACTCTGATGGCATGCAATCGCTGGAAGACTTAATGGCCAGCGCCGACCTGGCGATGTATGAGAACAAGCGGCGAAAGAAGAATAGCGATCGGTTGCGCGAAGATAACGTTGAACTCTCTAACGTAGCTGTAGCCTAAGACATCAAGCGTTCTTGCAAGCCCCCGAGACGGCAGGTTATTAAAAGCCTGCCGTTTTGCTTTTGTAGTATCCTCTGCACTCATTGATGGACCTGCTGGGAAAAGCGACCAAACAAAAACAGAAACCTACCCCGCCATCTGCTCGCTGGCGTGCGCTCGGGTTACTCTCATGTGCGGAACTACTCGGGATGTCGCTTTGGTTCAGTGCCTCTGCGGTTGTTCCCGCGTTACGGGCCGAGTGGCATTTGGGCGAATCAACTGTGAGCTGGCTGACAATTGCTGTTCAACTCGGCTTTGTCTGCGGCACTTTATTGAGTGCGCTCTTAAACTTGCCCGATATCATCAGTGTTCGCTACCTCTTCGCCATCTCTGCCTTTGCTGGGGCACTGGCAAACGCAGCTTTCGGCATCTATGCTTACGACGCCCAAACTGCAATCCTCCTAAGATTTCTGACTGGAACTTTTCTCGCCGGGGTCTACCCACCCGGGATGAAGATCATGGCAACATGGTTTCAACGGTCGCGCGGCATGGCGCTGGGTGTGCTGGTGGGATCGCTGACGTTGGGCAAAGCCTCGCCCTACCTGGTTAACGGGCTGGGCAGCGCAAACTGGCGCCAAAATATTCTCTTCATTTCGTTGCTCGCATTCGTGGGTGGTCTAATTGTGCTGCTCTTTGTGAGGGACGGACCGCATGCGCTACCGGCCGCCAGGTTTGATTGGAAGCAAGCTATTGCCGTACTAGGCAATCGCGGCGTGCGCCTGGCAAATTTCGGATACCTGGGCCACATGTGGGAACTCTACGCGATGTGGACGTGGATTCCAGTAATGATTCGCGCTAGCCTCGCCATGTCGAAAGCGTCTCCAGTGCATTCCGAAGTGGCCTCCTTTCTGGTGATTGGTTGTGGCGCGATGGGCTGCGTGATTGCCGGGCTAATCGCCGATAGGATTGGGCGAACTATAGTAACCTCCTGGGCCATGGGCATCAGCGGCAGTTGCTGTTTACTGATTGGTTTTTTCTTTGGAGGTAATCCATTCTGGCTCCTGTTAGTGGCCGCAATCTGGGGAGCAAGCGTGGTGGCCGATTCCGCGCAATTCTCAGCTTGCGTGACCGAGCTGGGCGATCCGCAATATGTGGGAACGGCGTTGACAATGCAGACTTGTCTCGGGTTTTTACTCACAACGATCTCAATCGAGCTGATTCCTTTTTTTGTCAGGACCGTTGGTTGGAACTACGCATTCGCGATCCTGGCGCCCGGACCATTCTTCGGCGTCATCGCAATGTTACGATTGCGGTCCTTGCCGGAAGCGGTAAAGATTGCTCACGGACGACGATAGCAAAATGGCCAGAAACAGCGAGACGGGTCGGAAAGAAAGAGTTCGTAAAATCATTCGCCTGTTGAAAGGTGCTTATCCGGATGCGAAGTGTTCCCTGAATCATTCAAACGCTTTTGAGCTGTTAATTGCGACTATTCTATCCGCACAATGCACCGACGCGCGTGTGAATATTGTAACTCAGGAGCTCTTTCGCAAATATCGCAAGCCTGAAGACTACTTGAAAGTTTCGCCCGGGGAACTGCAGCAAGACATTCGCACCACAGGTTTTTTCAGAAACAAGACAAAATCGATTCAAGGTACCGCCAGGGTTTTGACAGAGCAATACGCCGGCGAGGTGCCGGCCACAATTGAAGAGCTGTTGGAGCTGCCTGGAGTGGCGCGAAAGACGGCGAATGTGGTGCTTGGCAATGCTTTTGGCGTAAGTTCCGGGGTTGTGGTAGATACGCATGTGACGCGACTGTCACGCCGGCTTGGGCTGACTACGCAGAAGGCGGCGGAAAAAATCGAACAAGATCTAATTGCGATTGTGCCGAAAAAGGATTGGGTTATGTTCTCTCATCTGCTCATCGCGCACGGCCGAAAGGTCTGTAAGGCCCGAAATCCTCTCTGCCCCGAATGTGTGGTCGAGAAACTTTGCCCCTCGTCATACTTGAAAACAGGCGTAATGCCCGGAAGTTGAAGGATCTCTGCACTGGTCTGGCAGATACCGGCCAACGTCGCTAGAATGAGCCCGTTCCCTGATCCTGAACTCGACGTTTTTAGGTCCTGCCGCTCGCATGCCAGTCACTGCCGGTTCGTTTTCAGCTTTGCAAACAAACAAACTTCCTGAGAGCACAGCCTCGCTTTCCAACGCACCCGCGAAAGGGGTTGGAAAGTGAGCTATCGCTTCCCCTGGTATCGCCTGCCCGACGAGCATCTGCTCGACATGCGCATCTGCGACCTTGGACTAAAGCTCAAGGGGTCCTTTCTCGAGGCGCACATCAAGCGACTGTATAGTGAACTAAATGATCGCGGCATTCGGTTTAAGCCGCACGTTTGGCTCTCGGAAGAGTGGTTTTCGCCTGATGGAGTTCCCGGGATTGCCATTCCTTTTTACCTCGCCCACCCACGTCTCATGAAGCTCGAGCGCAAACAGATGCTTGAAGTGGAGGGCGGTACCGATACCGAATGCATGCGGATCCTTCGTCACGAGGCGGGTCACGCGCTTGATACGGCCTTCCGTTTACACTTTAGGCGACAGTGGCGCGAACTCTTCGGATCGTTTGCCCAGCGATATCCGGATTTCTATAAACCAAAACCTAAGAGCCGCAACTACGTGCTGCATCTGCCTGCATGGTATGCACAAGCGCATCCCGCCGAGGATTTCGCCGAAACTTTTGCTGTCTGGTTGACACCACGTTCCCGCTGGCGACGTCGTTATAAAGGCTGGCCGGCCCTGCAGAAGCTGGAATACATCAATGACGTGTTGAACGAACTGGCGGGGACAAAAACGCGAAACCGCACGCGCACCAAGGTAGAGCCACTCTCAGCGATACGGACCACGCTCCGCGAACATTATCAGCGCAAGCGAGAGCGATACGACTTTAATTGGCCTGCGGTCTACGATCGCGATCTCCGCCGCATCTTTTCAGACGATCCCCGGCACCGGTCCCGGCCCAGCGCCGCGAACTTTCTCCGCAGTGTGCGACGGGACGTGCGGCAAATCGTTGCCGAAGGAACGGGCGTTCACCAATACACAATCGATCACGTGCTCGAGAACATGATAGACCGTTGCAAAGACTTAAAACTGCGCGTGGCGACTCCGGCGAGAGAAGCGCGCCGTCGCGTCATGATTGTTTTGACGGTCCAGGTCATGAATATTCTGCATTCGGGTTATCATCGCATCGCGGTGTGACGTTCAATGACTTTTGAGCCCAAGAAAAAGCTCCGCATAATTGTTCTCGTGCACCAGGATCTGGTGCCTCCGGAAACCCTGGACGGGCTTAGCGACAAAGAGAAGATCGAAATCAAGACTGAATACGATGTCATCGCAACTCTCAAGAAGATGGGTCACGACGTTTACCCGGTGGGACTCTACAATCAGTTAAATGTGATCGGAGATGCGCTGCTGGAATATAAGCCCCACATCGCATTCAACCTGCTGGAGGAGTTTCACGGCTATCCGCTTTACGATCAGCACGTCGTTAGTTACCTGGAACTGATGAAGCAGGCCTACACAGGTTGCAACC
>JALYXE010000325.1 GCA_030947265.1 Acidobacteriota bacterium | reverse complement strand
CTCTTCAAAGACAGGGCGCACGACGGATAAATCAAAGTTGATTCCCTTGAGATGAGGATTGGCCAGGCACAGCTGAATGAGCAAACCTCCCTGGGCACCCCCAACATCAACCACCGTCTGGTAGTTTTTCCAGGGAAATTTTTGAGCGATAGCCTGCGCCGCTCCCATACTCAAGCCAGTCATGGCGCCGAGAAAAAGCCGCAGGCGCTCAGGATCACCGTAAATGTTTTCAAACAATCCGGCGCCGCCAATCTTGATCTCATTCTGGGGCAGTCCGGTGCGTAATCCTTCTGTCAGCGTTCCCCAGAACGGGTAAAGCCGTTCATTAGCCATCTCGAGCATCCCGCCCAGGTAGGAAGGCTTACCGCGATCCAGAAAGATATTCGTGGCTGCGGTATTGCGATAAAGCTCGCGTTCGCGTTCGAGCATGCCGAGTGCAACTAAGGCATCAAAGAAATCGCGCGCGCCGCGGGGATGCAGTTTCAGACGCGACATCAATTCTTCTGCGCTCAGAGGAGCGCTGGCCAGTTCCGTAAACAAGCCAAGCTCAATCGCGCTTAAGAGCGTTTTCGACCCCCAGAATCCTAAGCCAAGCTGCATGATGCTATCAGGGGTAATCGAGGTTTTTGTCGACATGTTATGTACGTCTCCCGTGCTGACTGCTGACTGCTGTCTGCTGATTGCCGTGTTGCAACTATCTAATGCGCTCTGCCCAGTATCGCGGTTGCCGATGAAGGTGCGCTACCGCAATAACGACAACCGTTTCTTCGTCAATCCCGTAGATTAGAGCGTAGGGAAAGCGCGCGAACAAACACCGTCGAATTCCCGATTCTATTTCTGTCAACGCGAGTGGGTGAGATCTAACCAAGCGAACAGCGCGGTCGAATTCATCCAGAAATTCGCGGCCCACATCTTCAGCTTTTTTGTTATACCAAAGGACAGCATCATCAACTTCTTGCTGCGCCAGGGTGAGGAACCTGATATCCATTAGCGGCTATATCTGGCCATTACATCTTCGTAAGACACGGTAGGAATTCGGCCAGCCTTATATGCGGCCCATCGCTTCCGAGCCTCCTCGGCCCAAATTTTATCAATCTCCGGATCTGGTTTGTCCAGATCAGCGAGAATAAAATCAACCAAACGCAATTTCTCGATATCCGGAAGTCCCCGAATTTCCAGCGCAAGCCGGTCAGCACCTGTTGCCATGATTTATCGCCTCCGACTTGGATTATAACCGCCGACCCGGCATTCCCGCATCTCATTCACGTTTACTATTCACGGTTCACCGACTTGCGTCGCCCTATGCTTCACCGACTAACCGAAAAAGTAGACTGCGAAAAATTCTCTCAATGCGGCCTACAAACCTAACATGAACCTACATAATTGCGGCTTCGCCGCCGTCACCGTGCGGTAAGGCTTCGCCTTACCGTCATCAGGAACCGAGTATGAGGCTGCGACTCCGATATCCCGTCGAGGCGCACAGCCTCTTTAAAAGTAAACGTCCGTCCGGTAAGGCAGAGCCTCACCGCACTGTCGCGGCGGCAGAGCCGCGATAGACTCAAGAAGTTCAGAGTACAACCCCGGGGAGCGCCGCAGCCCGCATGGGGTGGTAGCGTTCAGGTTGCTGTTTGGTAACCACGCAAGCTAAAGCCTAACTCAGAACTACAGCCCTCGTTGCGTCCGACGCTGTTATACTGCCCACTGCTCACTGCCCACTGCTTACTGACATGTCCACCATCCAGCAAGACTTTGATCGAATCGCACTAGTTTCCGAGGATGGTGGAACTCAGAACGATCACTATCACAACTTCCTGCTCCGGCATCTGCCGTCCAACTGTCATGACGTGCTGGAAATAGGCTGCGGCACAGGTGCGTTCGCAAGACGCCTGGCCCAGCGCTCAGAACGTGTCCTCGCCGTCGATCTATCACCGGAGATGATTTGCATTGCCCGCGAACGCTCTGCGCAGTTTCCGAACATCGACTTCCAACTCGCCGACATTCGTGATAGGCACCTTCCTCTCGAAAGTTTCGATTGTATCGCCAGCATCGCGACCCTTCATCACCTGCCGATTCCGGAGATATTGTTGAAAATGAAGAACGCACTTAAACCAGGTGGAGTTTTGTTAATCCTTGATCTATCGAGCGTGCACGCATCTCGCATTCTGTGGTAGCGAGTCCATCGAATTCGCTGTTAGCAGGCCTATCGGATTCACTCTCGAACCTTTTGGCCATCCCAGTAAGCGTCTCCCTGAGGATGCTACATCAACGCCGCCTGCGACCGCGGCCCGAAGTGCGCGACGCCTGGTCCGCACACGAGCGCCACGATTCCTACCCGACGATGACTGAAGTGCATGCACTTTGCGCGCGGATCCTGCCCGGCGCAAAGATCAAGCAGCACCTCTTGTGGCGTTATTCTATTGTATGGAAGAAGGACTAGCTCGCCAAAAGCAAGGCCGTTCGGCAAAAGGCTGCTTAGTTGTGTTCGGCAAACAGCGATGCTGACTGCGCAGAACACAGACTTTAACGGGAAGGCCCCGCCACCGACGATCGCCAACTCGCCCTCAACCCCACCGATTAATGTGGGTGCACCATTGTCTTCCTCTGCTTCGCGGACTAACCATTTGGGTTTACTATTTTGCCATGCCTAGACGAAAACAAAACAGAAGCCCGACCGCAATCGACGGCTCGGACAGATCGCCGAGCGCTAGAAAGCGAGTGATTGCTGCGACGCTGGGCAGTAGCCCGACCATAAGGGAGGGCGTGAAAGCCGCGGTCCCGCGCGAATACGTTCACAGCCTGCGAGGAAAGTTCAAAGGCAAAGGTCTTTTGAAAGCGCTCCTGGCTGACAAGAGGAACGAACGATCATCGTAAATTTACCCAAGGACGAGACTTTTGCCACATCCAGCACCATGACTCATTCACCAGCCGCCCGCCAACTTTAATGAGAAGAGAATACTACTCGGACTCGATTGAGAGTTTTCGAACCACCTCACCAAACGAGATTCTCGGTATCCTCGTAAGAAATAGCGGGTTTGCTATCGAACAGACTCAGCGAGATGCGTGGCTAGAAGAGATCGATATCTTGAAGAAAGTCCTTTCTCGCTTCGAAGGGTCAATATATTTTGAGTATGCAATCCCGCGAATGGGGAAGCGAATTGATGTAGCTCTACTTATTGGATCGGCGATCTTTGTTCTCGAATTCAAGGTAGGCGAAAAAGGATTTGATTCTTACGCGCTCGATCAGGTAGTTGACTACGCTTTGGATCTAAAAAACTTCCACGAATCAAGCTACGAACATTGGATTGCTCCAATCCTTATTGCAACGAATGCTGTGAGCACTGCTAGCATGATCGCTGGTACGCCGCAAAACGACAGACTTCTCTTCCCTATCAAGTGCACAGTCGATTGTCTCGGCCAAGTAATCGAAGACGTGTTGAAATTTGCGGAGGGGGCGGCTATTAAACCCGCCGATTGGGAACGCGGCCGATATTGTCCCACTCCGACAATCATTGAAGCGGCCATGGCCCTCTATAGCGGTCACTCTGTCAGTGAGATCTCCCGCAATGATGCGACTGCTATCAATCTCACATTAACATCAGATGCGATTTCGCAGATTATTCTATCTTCTAAA
>JALYXE010000306.1 GCA_030947265.1 Acidobacteriota bacterium | reverse complement strand
CTTAGCAGTGGCAACTTTGAAGATTTCCTGCAAACAGACGCGCCTATCAATCAAGGCAATTCAGGCGGGGCGCTTGTCAGCACGAATAGCGAACTCATCGGCATCAATTCGCAGATACTATCGCCGTCAGGCGGAAGTATCGGCATCGGATTCTCCATTCCGTCGAATATGGCGCGCACTGTTATGGAAACGCTGGTCAAGAACGGCAAGGTCCGGCGCGGGCAACTGGGGATAGTGGTGCGAAAAATCAACTCCGAAATCGCATCCAGTCTCAAACTGAAAGAGGTGAAGGGACTGCTGGTAGCCGACGTGAAACCCGGAAGCGCCGCCGATAGAGCGGTTATTAGGAAAGGAGACGTCATCAGAGCCTTCAATGGGACTGAAGTAAATGATCCCAACGTCTTCCGCAATCAAGTGGCAGGCACGCAACCCGGTACTGCAGTTACGTTGACCATCTTACGCGACGGCAGCGAGCAGCAGGTACGCGCAACGCTTGGTGAATTTACTCCGCAGACGGAGCCTGAGCGATGAGCAAGGAATAACTCATCGCCAAGACGCCAGGAACGACGGGCGACGAGGCCTAAGAGGTAGAAAGAATCGCGCGGTTGATTGGCTCTACTGATTTCGAGGAGGGCGTGGGGATCGAAGCCAAGAGCGGCGTAAAGACGCTGCTTCGCTCGAGGCTCTGCCAGAGCCGGGGCAAGCGACTTCATCAACATCGGGACGCTTGTTTAGAGGTTGAGCTCGCAACCTCCAAGCCAAAAATCAAAGCATTACCATCAGCCGAGCGTTAGCGCTTAGACACCAGCGCGTGTTAGGCTTAAACTTCACCGACGGTCCAAAACTTGAACAGTAGGCCGCGCTAGTATTATCTAAGCTGGCCCCTGCGCCGCCCGTAAAGAACCTTTGCAATTCCGAGCATTTGCCGCCGAAACCACTCCCTCCGGCAAAAATGTAGCGTGCCATGCCTTCCGCTCTCCAAACGCCAAACGATGGCCGGCCCACAATTCTTGTCGTTGACGATTTTGAAGACACGCGCTTTCTCCTAAGGACCTGGCTCGAGAAAAAAGGCTTCCGCGTTGTTGAAGCAGGGAACGGAAATCAGGCCGTAACGGCGGCTGAAAACAACCGTCCGGACCTGATCATTATGGACCTTGAAATGCCTGAAATGGACGGACTTCATGCCGCACGCAAGATTAGAAACCTCGCTAACCTTGCACGGGTGCCCATTGTTGCAGTATCTGCTTATAGCGAGGAACTATTTCGCGACCAGGCTTTAGCAGCTGGTTGCAACGAATATGTCGCAACACCGTTTGAACCTGAAGAACTGGAGCAAATTATTCGATCGCTTCTGAAATGAGAATCGACAAGGGTTGATTGCCGAGCCCGAAATTTTTAACGCCTAATTTCGCAATTCTCATTTATCATCTGACGCCATCTCAACTTAGACACGAGAATTGAGAAATGTTAAATGAAACATCTCCTCGGCCCTGACGGTGATGCTCTGGGTGAAAGTACTTGCAAATTAGAATAGTCGCCACATTCCTGATTCTGCTTTGTGCGGCAAACGCATGCCCGCAGAGCATTCAATGTTCGTTGAAGCTTACTCAACTGGCGGACGTCCCCGAGTTGTTTGGGTTTCGGATGGGGATGACAACGGCACAGGTAAAAGCCAGCGTTCCGCAAGTTGTCTTTGGACCCGTCAATGAATTTGGTTTGTCGAAGACCAGTATCAACCCGGCCTGGGATCCGCGAATCGGCAAGGATGCCTTTGCCGGAGTAAGAACGATTTCGCTAGACTTTTTGGACGGCCGGCTCACTTCTCTCTGGTTTGGCTATGACAGCTCGTTTAAATGGCAGACAGTGCCGGATTTTGTAAAAGGAATTTCGCAGTCACTTCGGCTGCCTGAAGCGTGGACCTCGTGGAGGTCACGCGGCCAACAGCTTCACTGTGCTGACTTCCAAATAGTAGTTACGATCGTTGCCGAAAGTCCAAGTTTTCACATCACTGACGCGACAGCGGAAGAAACATTGACGGCGCGCAGGGCGGCCAAAGAAGAACAGGAGTCGGCATTGGAAGAGGAAGCGTCGGAAGGCATTGTGGCTGATAAGCAAGCCAGGATCTATTACTCCGCAGGTTGCCTGCCTGCCAAGGAATTAGCTGACGCCAACCGAGCTGTCTTTCAGAGCACGGAAGAGGCACAAAAGGCTGGTTATAAGCTGGCAAAGCAATGCCTGTGAATGGTACGACGTATTTTTCTTACGGTTTTGCGGCTTTGCCGCACCGTGCAGAAAGCCTATGGCTTTCCGACGCAGCTTTCTTTGCAGTTGAGAGACTTCGCCTCAATTCCTGAGGCATTGCCTCCCAAAGTTTGAGGTGGCAAGCAAGGAAAGGCGAAGCCTTTCCGCACTGCGTAGCGGCGAGCCGCGCAACCAGCCTTATTCCGGCAGCCATGTCTTTCGCTGAATTAATACTGCGCGGCGGCGAAGCCACAAAACCCTGAGAAACATGTTCTTTTAAACCAGCTCCCCTCGTTGAAAGGAAGCCACTATGCTAAAAGAGTTTCGGGATTTTATTGAGCGCGGAAATGTGATCGACCTGGCGGTCGCCCTTATCATGGCCGTCGCATTCGGAAAGGTTATCACTTCGCTCGTTGAAGGGATCATTATGCCGCCGGTGGGTTTACTGCTAGGCCGCGTAGATTTCGCCAGCCTCTTCTATGTGCTCGATCATTCCAAAGGCGTTCCCGTCTCGCTCGCCGACGCCAAAGCTAAAGGTATTCCAGTGATCGCTTACGGCGCGTTCATCAACGACATCATTGCTTTTCTGATCGTTGCGTTCGTAGTCTTCTTAATCGTTAAAGCGATTAATAAGCATAAACGCCGGCAAGCGTCGTCAACGAAGGATTGTCCTTACTGTTTTTCTCCAATCCCCATCGCAGCGACGAAATGCTCCGGATGTTGTTCGGCGCTGCCGGCAGCCTAGCTGGTATAACTTCGACGATTAGCGAAATAACCCGCTCGCTTACGCTTGCGGTGCTGTAACATTCTGCCATGCGCGAGTGTCCACGTTGTGAAAGTTGTTATGAGGACGACATAGTTGTCTGTCCGCAAGACGAGGCGAAGACCAAACACACTTTGCCCGGACCCACTCTTCTTTCAGCGCGCTATCTTCTGGAAAAACGACTTGGCCGTGGCGCCATGGGCCAGGTTTACCTCGCGCGAGATCAGAATCTGGTTACGCGCCAGGTAGCTGTCAAGACCGTTCGTCCGGACATATTGAGTGACGAGGTGATGCAGGAAGGAGAGGCAATCGCCCGCTTTGAGCGCGAAGCTCGCGCGGCTGCGTCCGTGCGCCATCCAAACGTCGTTGACGTCACGGATTTTGGCAAGAGCCCCGAAGGTGTCTTCTTCCTGGTGATGGAATATGTCGATGGTGAAAGCCTGTACCAGTTGCTACGACGGGAAGGAACCCTGGATATTCAGCGGACGGTTTCAATCATGGGCCAGGTTGTCGCCGGCGTCGATGCAGCTCATGACGAAGGGATTCTTCATCGCGATCTGAAGCCTGCCAACATCTTCATTATGCAGAAGCGGAAGAAGGCAGGCAGCGGGACCGACGGCTTTGTCAAAGTTGGCGACTTTGGACTGGCGAAGATTGTTCATGCGGACCGAAGCGAAGAAACTTCCGCCAGCGGGCCTGAATCACGCGGCATTATTGGAACGCCTGAGT
>JALYXE010000292.1 GCA_030947265.1 Acidobacteriota bacterium | reverse complement strand
GCGCAAGATCGTTTGGTCGTGATGATTTGGTCGAGTGTCTCCTAACGATGGCTGAGGTTGAGTGTGAGCACGAGAATATTTCCGCTCGTGTGTGTTGCTTCATTCTTTAGGACGGCGGCTTCCCCTCTGGCCTGAGTCGCCGTCTAAACAAATGATTCGAAAGTCATTCGCGCGAGGAGTGGACCAAAGCCCTGAGCTGGCGACCGCCAAGTGACGCAAACTGTTAGTTTGCGCCGCAAGCTGCCCGCTTCTGCTACAAAGCAATCAAATACTGGCGCAAATTAACAGTTTGCGCTACCAGCGAATGAGGCTACTGGAACTACCTATCTTCGCGTGGTAATATTTAAGTACCTTATGTAATCACTTGCCCCCTCTAACGCTAGCTACCAGGTTTCGAGCCATGTGGAACAAGCAGAATTTACATCATCGACCGCTCGATAGCCGCTCCAATCTTTTTGCCGACTAGCATCCTTTCCTTTTAAGCCTTTCGCGCACCAATTAAGAAAGCTTCGACTTTCGTTGTCGGACTTTCTTCTAAAAACGCCCGGTTTTCTAAAGGAGAGCGAATCATGTCCACTACTACAATGGCACCGCCCAAGCGGCCAGAAATTAAAACAGCTTTGCCTGGGCCAAAGGGCATGGAAATTATTGCGGCAGACGCGCAGTTTGTTACACCTTCCTATCCAAGACCTTCCTTCAAGCTCGTTGCCGAGCGCGCCCAGGGGGTTTGGGTAGAAGATGTTGACGGTAACATTTTCCTCGACTGCAACGCCGGAGTTGCGGTTTGTTCGACGGGACATTGTCATCCCGAGGTGGTGCGCGCAATTCAGAAGCAGTCTGAGCAGCTCATTCACATGTGTGGCACAGATTACTACTATCGTCACATGCCTGCGCTTGCAAAAAAGCTTGATGAGATCGTGCCGGTCCCCTCACCTACGCGAACTCATTTTGCAAACAGTGGTACGGAGGCGGTCGAGACTGCTTTGAAACTTGCAATGCACGCCACGGGTCGCGAAAAGTTCATCGCGTTCTTCAATAGCTTTCACGGACGTACGTTAGGGTCGCTTTCGTTGACCTCATCCAGGGCGGCCCAACGAGTAGGATTCAAACGCCAGGCGCTGGATGTTGTTCACCTGCCTTATCCAAATGAGTTTCGCAATCCTTTCAACCCGGCGGATTGTGGGAATGGCGGCGCAGGACAGGGCGCGCTTAATTGGATTGAGGAACGTCTATTCAAAACGACCACGCCACCAGAGGAGGTTGCTGCAATTGTTGTGGAAGCAGTGCAGGGCGAAGGCGGATATGTGCCTGCTCCGAAGAATTTTTTACGAGGACTCCGCCGAATCTGTGATGAGCACGGCATTCTCTTGATTGTTGATGAGGTGCAATCGGGAATGGGTCGCACAGGAAAAATGTTTGCTTGCGAGCATTACGGTGTGCAGGCCGACATTGTCTGCATTGCCAAGGGAATTGGTTCTGGTTTGCCCATAGGTGCCTGCGTGGCTCGCGCCGATTTGATGAATTGGAAGCCGGGCGCGCACGCGTCTACTTTTGGTGGTAATCCAGTTTGCATTGCGGCGGCTTTGAAAACGATTGAGCTGCTCCAAGGCGGGTTAGTTGAAAATAGTGCGGATGTGGGCGCGTACTTGAAGGCGGGTCTCGAACGACTGCAAAAGAAGTATGACTGCATCGGCGACGTGCGCGGCATGGGCATGATGATAGGCGTTGAGTTCGTGGAAAATCGGACGACGAACAAGCCCGCCTCTGAACTTCGTGATCGCGTTGAAGTCGCTTGCTTCGAACGAGGGTTGATTATTTTGGGCGCAGGGGCAAACACAATCCGCTGGTCGCCACCATTAATTCTGACAAGAGAAAATGTGGATGTTGCGCTCGAGATTTTTGATGAGGCGATCGCAGCATCCTTTAAACACGAGTTGCGGCTTAGCCGCTAAATGACGAAAGTTTCGCCTTTCCGGAGAATGGCTAATAAGAACTGTTGCTGCGCCTGACTATAAAACCGAGGCGCAGCCTCAATGTTTGAGGAGGTGAGTTCCCGGAAGGGCAAAGCCATTCCGCACATCGAAGGGCGAAGCCCCGCTAACCGCTACAACCTAATCGGTAAATCTTAACTCGCAAGTTTTCCAGCGACTTCTTTCATACGCGCCTGCAACCGCTCCTCATCAACTGTTGTGATGCGTCCTTCACAATAAACTTCTCGACCAGCCACGACCGTAAAGCTTACATCACGTCCAGAGGACGCGAAGATAAGCGTGCTAGCGGGGTCGTATGATGGAATTTGATGTGGCTGATCGAGTGAGACAACGGCGAAGTCTGCCTGCAAACCCTCTTTGAGCTCTCCGATTTGCCCCTCCAGGCCAAGCGCGCGGGCGCCGCCGAGAGTGGCAGTGTGGAAGACTTCATCGACATCCAAACGCCGATCGCCACAATTGTCGCCCTCGAAGGAGCATTTTGAGCGGGCAATCATGATGGCAAAACGCGCCTCTTCTAGAAGGTCGCAGGTGTTGTTGCTGGCAACAGAGTCGCTACCCAGCCCGACGGCGACCCCGTTGTCTAGTAGCTTTCCAAATGGCGCACGACCGTGGCCGAGTTTTGCGTTTGACTTTGGACAATGCGCGACTCTCGTTTCCGTTTGTCTCATCCTTTCAATATCTGCTTCGTCAATATTAATGCAATGCGCGAGCAGAGGTCGGGCTTGCAGCACTCCATGATCAGTTAGATATTGAATTGTTGAAACCCCGGGTGCACACCACTCGATGCCACGACTCTTAAGTCCGTCCGCAAAAGGTCCTAGTCCTTTGCGCAGCAGCGAAACTTCCATCGCAGTTTCGGCAGCATGCATCATCAGCGGCAGCCTATTCTCAATGGCAAACCTTGAAATCAATTCAAGCTGAGGAGCGCAAACTGTGTAGGGAGCATGCGGTGACACTCCACACTTAACTAAAGAAGTTTCAAGTTCGAGCAGACGATCAACTTTAGTTCTGAGTTTTTCAAAGTTCTCTTTGGCCAGCCGCGGGTCAGGACCAAACGACTCCTGGAAAACGATGGCGCGCAGGCCCACCTCGCGGAGCGCACTCATACTTTCGGAGGCCGAGTCACTCGCATCTGCAACGCAGGTTACGCCGGCGCGAACCGCTTCACAGGCGCCCCAGGCAGCAGATACGTGCAAGTCGTCCGGTGTCATTCGCTCGAGTCGGGCGATAGTGAGCTTTTTCAACCAGGCGAAGAAATCGCTTTCTTCATCTTCGAGAAAGCCGCGCATTGCGGTTAGTTCGAGATGTGAATGCGCGTTAATGAGACCTGGGATGATTACAGACTCGGCAAAGTCACGAACTGCTGCTTGAGGAAGCTCCCCGACAAGCGCGGCGCGGCTATCTACTGAAATGATCTTGTCACCTTCTACTGCGATTGCACCATCCGCAATCGGCAGAGACGAAACGGGCAAAACCCATCTAGCGCAATAAATTGTGGTCATGCTCCACGCTCGACGAGACTCTTGGCCTCGTAACTCAAAATTCAACCGCCCCGGAAGTCAACAGGCATTGAAACGTTGAGGGCCAAATTACGGGCACCAGTAGGAAAACCGAAGCGCACTCAGTTCACCGCGGATTGGGAGACCGCGAATTCTCCGGAGCTGGACCACTCAACGCGCGTCCCTTTAGTTTGCGGTAACGCTCGAGTATGGAGACTACATAAGAGCGCGTTGACGGAATGTCGATCTTGCTAATGAACTCCTCGCCGGACAGTGCCTTTTGCCCTTCCGCAACTTTATTCCACTCCGCGGCTCGGCTGGGACCGGCATTATAAGCGGCAATCATTCGCGTCTCTGCGTCCGGCGTATCGCGATATTGCTCATCAATTTTTTCCAGGTACCAGCATCCGATTTGAATGTTTCGTTCGGGGTCCCGCAGCAAGCTCGTAGGGTTCTGGGCCATTTGCCTTTCCAATTCCCGCATCCCTGTTTCCGCGGCCCATTCTCGGCCTACGGCAGGCGTGATTTGCATCAATCCAACCTCGCCCGCTTTGCCAGCTTTCCACGGGCTGAAATACGTCTCCTCGTAAATGATGCTCCAAACCAAATCCGGATCCAGACGATAAACGGCAGATTGCCTGGCAATCAAGCCATCATATCGATGAATCCAATACTTGTTGAAAAAATAGGACGCAATAAGAATTGTGAGGACGACGAGGCTAACAACAAGAAGACGTTTCATTGAAATAGATTGTTAGCCAAATGCGGGTTTTGGAGCACCCGCGGACTTCGAGAGTAGCCGGTCTGCGTGTGACTGTTAGTTTCTTCGTTTTAGTTGAGCCCAGAAGTTTGCTGCAGAACATGAACTATCCACTCCTTCATAACGCGAACGTAGCGCGAGCTCATCGAGAACGTGACCCTGCAACCATACTTCCGCTTCAAGCGTAACGCCCGGGGCCAGCGCATCTCCGCGGAGTGCGCGTTGATTTACCAGAATCTCGAGATTCATTTGCTCGAGATCGACGTTGATCCAATACAAATCACTGCCGGAGAGCGGATTCTTCAGTGGTTTGAAGGCGCTCACACGGCCGGAAAGACTCCAATCATTTTCGTGAGCCGCGCGTGCCGGGGCGGCCTTATCCAATGGCATCCACCGCGTTTTCACAGGCGCGCTGCGCACCCGCGCTCGATAAGCCAACCCACAAAGCCCCACATGAAGTTCCTGGGCTCGAAAGCCGCCTGGGCCAACCTCAGTCAGATTTTGCAGTTCAAACAAGACCTCGCTATCAGTGCCCTCGCGATAACCGTGGACCACTGCCTCGCCCTCTTCGTCATATTCAGTCAGTGCCCAGGGGCTTATCGTTTGAATATAACGAGCCCGGAAGCCGGGCCGGCAGTCGGCGTAAAAAACGTCACCACTTCCCGACTCGTACAAAACAGTCCAGACCTCCAATCCTTCGCCTAATTTCCAGCAGCGGCCGTGGAGCACAGCGCCTCGACGATTAAGCTGCGTAGCTTCGCCCTGATCGCCGGCGCGTTCCGCGAGATAATTAAAAGCCTTCTCGCTGGGCACTTCCAGCCCGATAGTTTCAAAGGTTGCGTTCATTGGTGCACTAATGAGAAGCCGGGTCCAACTTCCGTATGGGGATCCTTATCCAATGGTTGGCTATCTGGATTTTCCGGCGCGCCTTCTGGATCTCTGGTCAGGCGCAGTTTCATCTGACACGCCATCTTCACGCGGTGCGCGGGTACGGAGACCTCTAATTATTCTTTCCGGTCCGTGGGTAGGTCTAACACCTGAGCGAACCATTTCAGCAAATAGATCCACGTCGTAATCGACCTCTCGAGACATTTCCTCACGAATAGCGTGCAACACTTCCAGGAATTTGGGTCGACGATACATTACGAACTTTCGATTTCCGATTTCTGATTTTGGATTTCCGATTTTTGTCCTCATCTTCCGTTAACGGTTCAAACACCGCCTTTAACTTCGAGCTTTTTGCTTTTCGCTCAATCCAAAGTCCCAGTGCAATATAGACAAGTCACTTTGCCTTTTCTGTCGCTTCTGAAACGAGAAATTCGGGTGTCACTATCATGGGAACATAAAAGCCGGCAGCCGTATTGAAGAGACGAATCCGCGCTTGCCGGCGAACATTTGCCAGGTGACCGAAGTTCCATGTCACTAAGTAGTCGATCTTATGATAAGAGGCGATGGCCACATGCAAAGCGTCGGCGATAAATTTGCGATGGAATATGCCTCGCGAAAGGTAACCGTCAGCCAGTATCGAGGCCTCTTCAGTTAGCTCGACGTGTGGCAGCGTGGAGATCAAGTTCAAATAAGAAGTGCGATGGGGCTCTGCGACACGCTCAAGCTCCCGCGAAACCAGAGGTGAGATTACTGCCCGATAGTCCGGCATTTCGTGCTCCCACCAACGGATCGTCAGGTCACGACGAAATGGCTCGCCATTGTCCAAATAGGCACCGATCACACTTGTTTCGAGATAAAGACTTTGCCTCATTGCTCCAGGTGCTGTTCCGGCCTGACAC
>JALYXE010000249.1 GCA_030947265.1 Acidobacteriota bacterium | reverse complement strand
TTACAAGGTTAGTAGGCGTTGGTTTGGGAATAAACTTTCTTCGAGGCTTTTGACATCGGTCTGACTAAGTTTGCTTTCGAATCCGCGTGTATCCGCGTTAATCCGCGGCTGGCTTTCAAAACGTGATGACTGTCTTAGACGCTGGTGAGCTCGTGCTCTTTTGACTTCGTCAGATCGTCGATTTTGCCGATGTAGGTGTTAGTGAGTTTCTGCACTTCTTCAAGACCGTCGCGCTCGTTGTCTTCCGAAATCTGTTTGTCTTTCAACATCTTCTTCAAGCGCTCATTAGCATCGCGGCGAATGTTGCGAACTGCCGTGCGGTGATCCTCCGCGATCTCATGAACTTGTTTAGCAAGTTGCTTGCGCCGCTCTTCGGTAAGCGGTGGGATGGGAATTCTGACGAGCTTGCCATCGTTGGACGGGTTGAGACCGAGGTCGGAAGCGCGTATGGCTTTTTCGACGGCAGGCACCTGCGTCTGATCCCACGGCTGTACAGTCAGCATCTGGGGTTCGGGTGCGTGCACGGATGCCATTTGGATAAGCGGTGTCGACGTACCATAGTAGTCAACCATCACCGAGTCCAGCAGACTTACGGCGGCGCGTCCGGTACGCACGGTGGCCAATTTACGACGGAAGTCTTCAATGACAGTATCCATCCGCGGTCGCGTGTCTTTGATAACGTCCTTGTCGTTCATGGCCTGTGCTCCAAAAGGTACTAGGCTTGCGGAATTCGAAATCACACCCTGCGCTTACGCCAGTTCCAAACTCGAGACTATTTGCCTACCCAAACTCTGGTGCCGACTCCAGCCTCGCCGGTTACGACTCGCATGATGTTGCCTGAATGCCGCATATTAAACACCACGATGGGCAAGTTGTTGTCCATGCAAAGTGAAATTGCGGAAGCATCCATCACTTTCAACTGTCGTTCCAGCACCTGCTGGTAGGTGATCGAGTCGTAACGAACAGCCGTCGAATCTTCCATCGGATCAGCGTTAAAGACGCCTTCGACTTTTGTTGCTTTAAGAATAATGTCGGCCTTGATTTCGAGCGCACGCAGCGCGGCAGCAGAGTCTGTGGTGAAATAAGGATTGCCCGTGCCGGCCGCAAAAATCACAACGCGACCTTTTTCAAGGTGGCGTACGGCACGTCTTCTGATAAATGGTTCGGCCAACTGGGGGATGTCAATTGCCGACATGACTCGCGTGTGAACGTCAAGTTTCTCGAGCGCGTCTTGCAGCACGACTGCGTTCATAACAGTCGCCAGCATGCCGATGTAGTCGGCAGCCGACCGATCCATGTTGCCCGCGCTCCTGGAAACACCGCGAAAGATATTCCCGCCACCGACGACCACAGCAACCTCGACCCCGAGCTCATGCACGGCCTTTAGTTCTTCCGCAACCCCTCTGGCGACATCGACGTCAATTCCGTAGTTTTGCTCGCCCATCAGGGCTTCGCCGGAAATCTTCAACAAGACGCGCCGGTAAGCTAACTCAGCTTTGTCGGAATTGGATTGTGCGGCGATCATTGGTTTTCCTAAGCGAGTGGAAGCCTTCAAACTAGTTTGAGTCCGACGCGACTTTAACCGACCAGCGATGCGACTTCGCTACCGAAGTCGTCATCGCGCCGCTCGAGGCCCTCGCCCATCTTATAGCGAGTAAAGCGACGGATTGTAATCTTCTCCCCGGTTTTGGCGACTTTGTCCGTGACCAGCTCAGCCACTGTCTTGGCCGGGTCTTTAACAAAAGGCTGATCAAGCAAAACCGTTTCCTCGTAAAACTTGTTGAGGCGACCTTCAACGATCTTGTCAATGACCTGATCCGGTTTGCTCGCATTCCTGGGATCGTTTTTGGCCTGGGCGCGGGCAATCTCTTTTTCTTTCTCCAAATCGGCCGCCGCGACATCGTCACGCGAAACAAACCTCGGCTCAGCCGCTGCGACATGCATTGCAATATCTTTGACGAGCTGCTGAAATTCCTCCCCGCGCGCTACAAAGTCCGTCTCGCAATTTACTTCGACGAGGACTCCAACTTTTCCGCCCATGTGGATATAGGAACCAACGATTCCCTCGGCGGCAATACGTCCCTCTCGCTTCTTTGCAGAAGCCAGCCCACGCTTGCGCAAAATGTCGATGGCCCGCTCTTCAATACCTTCAGCCTCTACCAGCGCATTCTTGCATTCCATCATTCCCGCGCCTGTTTTTTCGCGAAGCTGCTTTACCGCTGTTGCTGTTACTTCTGCCATGGTTCTGAAACTCTCCGATTGATGTGGTATTGAGATAGCGCGCAAACTTCCGTCCGTGAATGCTCACTACGAGGCCCTCCGAAAGACCAGAGCCTGCGCAACTTCCTAAAGAAAAGCGCAGCCCGGCGGAAGTCCCGCTTTTAAGGCTGCGCTCGCCGGTAGGTAAGAATCTCGAATGTTCGGGTTCAACTCGTCGCTACAACGGATTCGGCGCTTTCGTTGGCATCCGCGTCCGTCTCGGCTGTTCCCGGCGTGGCGGAAGGAGTTTGACCAACTTCGCTACCATTGTTTGCTTTGGGCGCCTCAGGCCTTTTGGCTTTTTCCGTTTGAGCTGGCTCTGCCGCTTGTTCCGTCTCGGCGGCGGCGTCGGCTTCGAGTGGGCCGGCTGCTTCGCCTGTTCCAGCCCCATCCGCTTCAGGTTGAGCAACAACGCCGCCTTCGGTGGCGATTTGCTGACCTTCGAGAACTGCGTCCGCTATTCGCGAAGCGAAAAGACGAACTGCGCGCAGAGCATCATCATTGCCCGGTATGACGTAATCAATGCCTTCTGGCGAGCAATTAGTGTCAACAACGGCAACAA
>JALYXE010000196.1 GCA_030947265.1 Acidobacteriota bacterium | reverse complement strand
CTCTTGATTCGTGCGAGAGCTCTTTTGAAACTGGGTTCTTTGGCTGAATCCGAGAGTTCTGTACGCGCCTATCTGGAAGAGCACGCAACCTCCGCAGATGGACTCTATCTTCTTGGGTATGTCCTCTCACGAGAAGCAAAGCCCGCGGATTCCCTGGCCGCGTACACGCATGCGGCCCAATATCAGCCGCCTAAAGCTGGCGATTTGAAAGTTGTGGCAATCGACTACGTATTGCTGGAGGATTATGCGGACGCCGACAAATGGCTTACGCAAACCGTGGCGTGGGCTCCACAGGATGCCGATGCCTGGTATTACCTCGGACGTACTAAGTACAACGAGAACCGGTTTGCCGAGGCCATAGATGCTTTCACAACCTGTCTCAAGCTGGACCCGAAAAGCGTAAGAGCAGAAGATAATCTCGGCTTGTCATACGAAGCTTTGAGCCGGGACGACGAAGCCATTAGTGCCTATCGAACCGCCATCGACTGGCAAGCCGACGCAGCGCATAAGGACGCACAACCCTATCTCAATCTTGGCAATCTACTGACGGAAAAACGTAAGTTGCAGGAAGCGTTGCCTTATCTGCAAAAGGCCGCAGCACTCGCGCCGCAGAACCCGAAGGCTCATGAAAAACTCGGATACCTATATGTGCAATTAAACAAACTTGAACTTGCGCAACGCGAATTTGAGCGCGCAGTTGCACTCGCTCCAGCCGTGTCAGCGTTGCATTTCCAGTTGGGCCGAATCTACCACCGCACCGGACAGTCCGAACTTGCTAAGAAAGAATTTGACGAGTGCGCAAAACTTAACGGTAGTCACTCTGCGGCAGAGACACCTAATCCAGTAACCCCAGATTAAAGCGTAAGCGAGAATTTGGCACGACGCTATGCAGTCACAGAGCACAGCATCGTGCCGGTCCATTTGTTTCAGAGCTAAGTGCTACTTAGTTTGGCTCTTCTGTTGAACCTCAGGATAGTTCACGCGAACAGAGACGATCTCATACGGATGAACCGGCACAGTTACTTGATCCTTGCTCACCGTCAGAGGCGAACCTTCCGATTGCTCCATAAGGTTGGTCAGTGTCGCTGATGTCGCACCTGCGGGAACAGTGATCGCGACATCGCCAGTCTTTCCTGCCCATTCATAGAACCGGAAAATCAGACCGTCGCCATCCTCCGCCTTCTTGATCGCAGTGAGAATGACATTGTCCCCACGAACTGAGCTGTAGGAGTGCTCAGCAGGCAAGCTACCGGCGTGTGCGTCGACCTGCATTGCTCTGAGGTTGTAGTTGTATTCGTAGCCATGGCGCTCCGTCAGCGCCTGCTTCCAGTCGCCACTGTGAGGATAGAGGGCGTAGCGGAAATGATGGTGTCCGCGATCGGCCTCGGGATCGGGCCAGACTGGCGAACGCAGCAGCGAGAGCCTAAGAACGTTATCGATACCGTCGTATCCATATTTCGATTGGTTAATCAAGCTGAAGCCGTGTTGCTCGTTGCCTAGATCAGCCCAACGCATCGCAGGCACTTCAAACTTTGCCTGCTCCCAACTATTGTTCCTGGTGGTTGGTCGCGTGATAGTCCCATAAGGAATTTCATAGGTGGCGTTGGCGCTGGATGCAGCCAATGGAAACGCTGCCTTCAGCAGGATATGCGTCTCATGCCAATCAATATCATTGACAACGTCCACATAGTCCGCTCCCGCATAAAGGGTTATGTCTTGCACGAATTTTGAACTCTGCCAGGTGCGCTTTACGCGGATGATTGAGCGCAGCGGCCCTTTCTGGACGAGTTCGACCGAATCTGCCTTGGTCAGCTTAGTCGATACTTTGCTGAAGTCGGCATCGATGTTCAATGCGTCATAGTCTTTGGGCGTGTCTTTGAATGCGATAAGTTCGTTGCCGCACGCACCCGAGGCCAGGGTCTCAAAATTCGATTTCTTGTCGAAGAGACTGGTGATGCATCCAGTCGTCGGGTCAACCACAACCTTCAACGCTGTGTTCTCGATGGTTGTGCCGCTGGCCTTCAAATCACTTGTGAATGGCTGCTGACCCGCCACGGCATGCAGCACCTCATATCCCATGGATGGCACGCCGTGAGCATCCAGCAACAGTTCATAACTATTCGTCTTAGCGTCATGAGAGAGCACCTCAGACGGCAGCACACGGTTCTGCGCGTCGAGAACACTCACCCCATTCGATGACGCGCTCGGCAACTGCACGTTGACCTTGACCAAACCTGAGCGCTCCCAGGCCAAAGGATTAAATACAAGCACAGGAACGCCACTTGAAACACGAGTGGTAGCTTCGCTCGCGATGCTGTGTAGCGCTTTGTTCGAGACTTCATTAGCAGCCCAGTGCACTTGGTCGTAGTCCTTCTGCGCGTCCTTATAGATGACGCCAATGCCTGATCCCGCAGCCAGATCATGGAACTGGTTAAAAGTGATCTTCTTCCACGCGTCCGTCAGCTCGCCCGCCGGATACGGCTTCCCTTCCACCCACGCCAGCGAGGCGTACTTCTCCGCATTCAACACCCATTCTTCGCTATCGCGCATGTTGCGTTTGTGGTCTGCCTGGGTAGTCATCACGCCACGGTGATATTCGAAATACATTTCATCTTTCCAGGTCGGGATGCCGATCTTTCCTTCTTCAGTTTTCGGCGCCGTGTAC
>JALYXE010000142.1 GCA_030947265.1 Acidobacteriota bacterium | reverse complement strand
ACCATACCCAGCGACCATGAAGCGCATCGAGCAGGTTGAGAGAAAGTTCCACCGGGGCCGTTTGCGCGTCGTCGAGTTTCGCCCAACGATTTTCGAAGTAAGGCTTGATGGTCGGCTCGTCTTCTGTGATTGCAAGTTTGAAACGCGTGTAGCTATGCAGATGACTCTCGGGCACGTGATGAACAACCTGCCGTACCGTCCAACCTTCCGGACGATAAGGTGTGTCCAATTGCCGGTCATTCAGACCCTTTACTGCCTGGCGCATCTTTTCCGGAGTTGCGGCTATTTGGTCGATCATGGCTTGGCGCTGTTCACTCGACAGTGTTCCTGCAAACTCAAAAGGTCCTATTGGGTAGCGTAAGTCCATCCTTCCCTCCAGTTGTGTCTCCTACAGATTGAGATTATCCTCGCCCGAGCTATACCTCGATTCTAAAGCGCCGACCTCAGATGCGACAACCAATGACTGAAACCGCAGACGTGGTGATTATCGGCAGCGGCATTGTGGGCTCCAGCGTGGCCTACCACCTCGCCGACCAGGGCTGCACGAATGTACTAGTGATCGAGCGCGAAGCACATCAGGGTAAAGGCTCGACTGGAAAAAGCATGGGCGGAGTGCGCGCGCAGTTTTCCACCGGTGTCAACATTCGGATGTCGCAGTATTCAATTGATTTCTTTGCGCGCTTCGATGAAATTGTCGGCCATCCGGCAGACTATCGCGCGCACGGCTATCTCTTCTGCGCTACAAATGAGCGGCATCTCAAGTACCTGACATCGAATCGCGAACGCCAGTTGGAGTTGGGCGTGAAGAGTGTAGAGCTAGTCTCACGAGAAGACATTAGAGAGTTTGTTCCGCAATTGCGCGTAGATGACATTATCGGCGGTACGTTTTGCCCTACCGATGGGTTTGTAGATCCGCACAGCGTGATGATGGGTTTCATGCTAAAGGCCCGCCAGCGTGGCGTGAAGCTGTGGCTTGATACAGAGGTCACTGGAATCGAAGTCGCACCATCACTCTCCTCAGCAGGTTTAGAAGCGGCACCTGCGCCGCCTGCTGGGAGCGCGCATACACTTTCAGTTGCAGCTGGGAGCGCAGCCATCTTGCCTGCTGCTCGTTTTGAGGCGGGGGTCGCCCGCCGAATTACTGGCGTCAGAACAACGCGCGGCTTAGTCTCGACCCAGGTCGTCGTCAACGCCGCAGGCCCCTGGGCTGCTGAGGTGGCACGCATGGCGGGCGCGGAGCTGCCTGTGACACCTTTGCGTCGCCAGTTAGTGCCGACAGAGCCTTTCGATCAACTACCCAAGCGCTTTCCCATGGTGATTGATATGTCAACGGGCTTTCATTTCCGCCGCGAAGGTAACGGAATTTTGTTGGCGTGGAACGACCCTGAAGAGACCCCCGGCTTTAAGACTGAGTTTGATCCAACCTTCGTTGAGAAAATCTTAACGCGTGCTGCTTCACGGGTGCCGTGCCTCGCCGAAGCTGAAGTTAATACCAGTCGCGCATGGGCCGGTCTTTACGAGATGACACCGGATCATCATGCCATAATTGGCCCCGCCCCAAACATAGCGGGTTTGTATTTCGTGAACGGCTTCAGCGGTCACGGCGTAATGCATTCCCCCGCCTCCGGCCGTATTACCGCCGATCTAGTTCTCAACGGGCACTCTGATCTAATCGATTCTTCGCAACTCGGCATCGAACGTTTTGCGGAGGGTAGGCTACTCACGGAAACAGCGGTGTTGTGAGTGTCCATTGAGGGCCGGTTAAACATGTCTTAATGGGGCAGTGCGGGACCGCCTATAAAAGATTGAGGCAGAACGCCTGACAAAAATAGCGTTCCGCCCCTACTAGGAAATGAAGAAGAATTCGAAAGGCCTAAAAGGGATGGTATTGAACCGACTCCTTAGTGTCGCCTCCGAATTGTCCCGCTAGCTCTCGAATCGTCGATAACGCTTCGGCTGAAACCTTTCTAAAAATAATCAGAGGATCCTCCGACGCCCTCTCAAATTGACCCTCCGACTTGAGTTGCATAATCCGAGGCGATGCCAAAAATTTCTCTACCGCCTCCGGAGTTTTGAAAACAATAAAACCATTCATAGTTAACTACGCTTGCGCCACTGCGGCCCGACAATCGATAAGACCTGCGCCTGCGCACGTAGGACCCAAAGAAAGTCCAACGCACGTCTGAGTCATTATATCTTGTATCTGCCGTGGTGTCAGCGAGGGATTTTT